>CALZIH010000127.1 GCA_945787305.1 uncultured Desulfobulbaceae bacterium
GTCCAAAAGAGAATTGAAAGTAAAAACCCCATTGCCCCCCCTGCTGGAGACAGGGGACCATTGGGGTGAGATAGAAATTTTTATTTACTTGGTTACTTGTAAAAAAACGTCTTCATAGAGTTTACGATAGTGCTCCTGACTGGACTCATCCAACCATCTTTCATAGGCCGCACGGTAACGGTCGGTTGGGCGCTGTTGCAAGAGCACGCGATTGATATTATCAATGGCCTCTTTGCCCCAGTCATTTTTCGAGCAGGCAACATAACTGAGCCAGCCGTCATACCCTTTCTGGTTTTCGGCTATGGTCAAGGTCATTATCTCGTCTCTGGCTCCCATTTGTTCTGCCATATACATGGCCTCCTCCGGCAGGCCCAGCAAGGCATCAATACGATCGGCCAACAGCATCTTGAAAAAGGCCTGGGCAAGATCCTGTTTGGCAAGCTCGACAATATTCTTCTGCTCCTTATGGCCCGCAATAACCTCATCGACATACCGGCCGTAGGATCGATCTTTAGCAATACCGACGATCACATCCTCATTGTTCAAAAGCGTATCCAGCGTGACGACCTTCTGACCGCCAAACTTGGTATGGTTATCCTTTTTTACAATGAGAACGGTGGGTAGGGTGAAAAAACTAGGGATAGAAAAATACGCAAATTCCTCTCGCTCCGGGGTTTTGTAAAATCCAACCGTGCAGACTTTTTCACCATGTTGAAAGTTGTAATAATGCCTGGCAATGTTGGCGATCACTATGTCGTAATCGTACAGGGGTAATTGCTCCTCTAGAATATCCGTTACCAGGTCTTCATACCCCTGCCCCTTCAACGGACCGTTATGAATGAAAAACGGCGGTGCATCTGCTTCCATCCAGGTAATCGAATTTGCTGCCGATGCTGACACGGCGAAAAAATGAATGAACAGGAGAAATAAGGCTAATTTTCTTAACATAATTGCTCCAAAACAAAAAAAACAAGAGGTGGCTAACCTCATAAATATACCACATTGTAGGGTGACAATCACTACATTTATTTGCAATCGAAGACAGAAACCCAAGCAGTTACGCGGATAAACAAACCTTTCCAAATGGTTACACAAGGTGAACCATGTAAGGTCCAGGTAAGGCCTAATGCGTTACAAACCGGCAGAATTCAGGTTGTTGAGTCGAGGAAATCTAACGGACAGTAAAAGAGACACTCCGTCACCCTGGCCGTAACACGAGCAAGCATCACATTTTCTAGCACAAAAATCGCAAGAAAGCCTAGATTTATTGTTGCCTTTTCATTGTAAAACGGTTTTCTTGCCGATGCTGGAAACAGTGCAATACCCTAAAGCTCCCATGTATGCATACGGCTTCTTAACTGTCTTAACTTCTAGAGATCGCGCCAGGTTATATATACAGGGTATATTCAATGCGTGTTGTCTTTGTAGCTAAAAAAACCAGGCCCAGAGTATTTTATTACTTAGTCGGCCTGGATTACCAAAAAATGTCCCATGAAATCCTCTGCTGAGATTGTCATCGTTGGAGCTGGACCCGGCGGGCTTGCCTGTGCAAAAAAACTGGCGGAAAATGGACGTGAAGTTCTGGTACTCGAACGGCAACAGCACATCGGACCCAAGGTCTGTGCCGGTGGTATCACCTGGAGCGGCTTACTCAGGGTTGTGCCCGAAGAATTGATTGAAGCTGCCTTTGCCAGGCAATTTATTTTCTCCAACTTCCAACAGATAATGGTTGCAGAACCCAACCCCATCGTCGCTACCATCAACAGAGAGACTCTTGGCAGGCGGATGGCTCAAGATGCCGAAAAAGCAGGGGCAGTAATCCGAACGGGTACAGCAGTACGAAGAATTTCGGGGGACCATGTTGTTGTAAAGAACGAAGAAAACGGCACCCAAAAAATAACCT
Organism: uncultured Desulfobulbaceae bacterium; assembly: GCA_945787305.1. Classification (GTDB taxonomy): domain Bacteria; phylum Desulfobacterota; class Desulfobulbia; order Desulfobulbales; family Desulfobulbaceae; genus DRLX01. Next base: position 1,904 of record CALZIH010000127.1, read on the forward strand.
ACCAACACCTCGTCGGTGCCGACGGTTCCTCTTCCATGGTCCGTAGATATCTGGGTATCCCAACAGAGAAATTGGGTGTCGGTATCAACTATCAAATAAAGGGTAAGAGCACCAAAATGGAGTGGCACTTGAACACAAAACTGTTCGGCTTCGGGTATGGTTGGATCTTTCCCCACCGAGATACCATTTCCATTGGCGCTTACGGCGATCAACACAACCTCCCGGCGGCTGCCTTAAAAAAACGGCTGCTCTCCTGGGCAGCGCAAAAGGGATACGACCTCTCCCGAGAACAGAGTCGAGCGGCCTTTGTCAATTATGATTATAAAGGATTTTCCTTTGACAACATCTGGCTGATCGGTGATGCCGCCGGACTTGCATCCGGCCTGACCGGTGAGGGTATTTATCCGGCGATTGTTTCCGGCAAGACAGTTGCTCAAAAGATTATAGAACCATCGTCTCCCACAACTGCAATAACAGCCATGGTGAGAAAACAAAAACGACATCAAACGGTTATTAAACTCTCGGCAAAACATCCCCTGCTCTGCAGCCTGCTGATGGAGTGGCTCGTGTTTCTTTTACGTATAAAAATTCTTGATTTCCACACCTTGGAAATGGCAGATTGAGCAAATGGTGATTACGTTTTGTCATACTCGAATTGATGCCTCCGGAACCTTAACACAAACGACCTGGAACATACTTCATGCAAAAAAGTAAAAAAACTATTGTCTACAATATTCTTTTTCTGGCCATCTGTGCCGGTCTTTTCCTCTTTCTCTGGAATGCTCCTCCTGAAACTACAGCCCACCTGCCCAATGATGAGGATCACGAGCGCTTCATGCCCATGAAAAAGAAAGAGGCGGAAAAATATTGCGGTGAATGCCATGCCGAGGATGGCGTCGCGCCCCTGCCTGAGGATCACCCGCCAAAATACCGATGTCTTTTTTGCCATAAACGGGACGGAGGCAACATGTGATGTGGAACGCGAAAGATGTTTACTATGTATCTGATTCCACAGCACTACTAACTGAAGACATGGCAAGGTCTCTGCTCTGTCAGTTCCCGGAGGTCAGCTTTAACGAAGAAAAGATTCCCTTTGTCCGCACTGTCAATGAGGCAAAGAAGGCGATTAAACACATCAGAAGTCAATCCGGCGGCTTACAACCGTTAATTTTTTGCACCATAATGGACGACGATGTGCGATCGGTCTTTGATATCGCCGAAGTCGAAATGATCGACCTGTATGGCGGTTTTCTCAATACCCTGGAAACAGCCCTTGAAGTCAAGGCACTGAGAGAGCCTGGCTATTTTCGCCATGGTGACACTACAAAAATTGATCAACGGGTGGAGGCCATCCATTATTCCCTTGAGCACGACGACGGTAAAAAAAGCAGCGGCTACGATGAAGCCGATATCATTCTGATCGGGGTATCAAGATCCGGCAAAACCCCTGTCAGCGTCTACCTGGCTACCCACATGGGACTGAAAGTAGCAAACTTTCCGCTGACCGCCGACCACCTGAGCAATTACGAGCTGCCTGCAGACATTGCCCGCAATCGTATTCGCACCGTAGGCCTAACGACCTCTCCCCAGTATTTGCACAAAATACGGGAAAAACGCTATTCAGGCAGCAGCTATGCAACTGTTGCCACCTGCTCAAATGAACTGCAACAGGCCGAGCAGCTTTGCCTGCATCACACAATAAAGACCCTGAGTACCGAGGGAAAATCCATTGAAGAAATATCGGTCCAGGCAACGCAGCTCATCGGCATTGCAAAACAGAGGCGACTGGTATAAGCAGATGGCGACAATACCAACCCTGCATGATATATACCTGGCAAGACCCCATGTCTACCGCCATCTTCGTCCCACACCGCTGTATCATTATGCAGGTCTCAGCAACCTTATCCAAGCCTCGGTGTACCTCAAACACGAAAACCATCAACCGGTTGGTGCCTTTAAGGTTCGCGGCGGCTTAAATCTTGTCGCAAACTTATCCGATAATCAAAAGCGAGCAGGCCTATATACCGCTTCTACCGGGAATCACGGCCAATCAATAGCCTTTGCCGCCCGGGCTCATAACTTAAAAGCAACCATTGCCGTTCCCGAAGGAGCAAATCCAGGCAAAGTTTCTGCCATGCAGGGACTTGGAGCGGAAGTCGTCTTCCATGGCTCGGATTTCGATAGCGCTCGGTTGTGGCTCAATAAAGTTGCAGAGGAAAATGGCGGCACCTTTGTCGGCCCAACAGACGACCTACTCATCCATGGCGTCGGTACCTATGGCCTGGAGATCCTAGAAGACCTGCCCGATGTCGACACCATAATTGTTCCGGTCGGGGCCGGCAGCGGAGTCTGTGGAACGGCCGTCGTTGCAAAGGCTATTAACCCACGGATTCAGGTTATTGGCGTCCAGTCTGCCCAGGCTCCGGTCATGCAGATGAGCTGGCAACAAGGGCGGCCAGTCGAGGGCAAGATGAAAACCGTTGCCGAAGGCCTGGCAACGCGGATACCTTTTGCCAACACCCAGGCTATCATGGCGAAGTACCTTGATGATTTTATTCTCGTCGAGGACCACGCCCTTGAAGAAGCGGTTCGCCTGTTGCTCACCCATACACATAATCTGGTTGAAGAGGCTGGCGCCGCCCCTCTGGCTGCAGCACTAAAACTTGGCGATCAGCTTATCGACAAAAAAGTGGTGTTGGTAGTCAGCGGCGGTAACATCTCACCGGAAAGGCTTCACCATATTCTCCAGACGTAGAGGAAATGACCACCATGCAATGGCTCGACGCAATTCCCTGGCTAATACTCCTGCCGGTTGCCATCTTTCTCGGTCTGGCCCCGTTTACCCCGGAACCTCATCTGGCAGAAAAATTACGAATGCTTAGCCATGGTACCCTCCATCGTCCCCTGGATATTGTTGACTTGTTCTACCACGGCCTGCCCATCCTTCTGCTTGGAGCCAAGACCATCCGCACACTTTTTTTTAAAGATAAAGCATGACTATATCCAGGCCGGGTTTGACCATTGAAGACAAGTACGCTATGATTGCGCCTTTATACCTTTTGCAACCCTTGACAGTATTCTTTTCTTGCCTGCTACTGGTTTGTTGTACCGCTTGTAAAGGACAGGAGCAGAGTGCGGAGAACACTATGAAGCAAAAAACAATGGACAGCCCCGAAATTCTCCAAGTCCTCTTTCATCCGCGAGCAGAGCCCAGGAATCAGCCTCCTGCCGGGGCAACCGATATCGATATCCCGGTGGCCCCCGGAGTCACCATCGGCTGCCGATTGTTCGGCAATGACAAAGAGGCGCCGGTTATTCTCTTTTTTCACGGAAACGGTGAAATTGTTGCCGATTATGACCAAATCGGTCCGTTCTATCAACAGCTGGGCCTGAATTTTCTGGTCACCGATTACCGTGGATATGGCTGGAGCAGCGGTTCGCCCAAATCAAGCGCTCTCCTGGAAGACGCTCATACACTGTATGGAGCACTTACAAGCTGGCTGAGTGAAAACGGCTACAGCGACGCACTTTTCCTCATGGGGCGATCTCTTGGTAGCGCCTGCGCCATCGAGCTGGCTGCAAAACACAATGACGAGATCAAAGGGTTGATCATTGAGTCCGGCTTTGCCGAGACCCTGCCACTGGCTCGCACCCTCGGTATTGACCTCGAACGACTGGCAATCACCGAAGAAGATACCTTTAATAACCTCGCCAAGATGGACTCCATCACCAAGCCGACCTTCATCCTTCATGGACAGCAAGACCAACTGATCCCGGTTTTGCAGGCTGAAAAACTGATGGCTGCCAGCGGCGCTCGCGCAAAAGAATTACAGATCGTTCCCGGTGCCGACCACAACTCGTTGATTGCCGTCGGCGGTATGCTCTATTTCCAGGCAATCAAACAATTCGTCAATAAATCAACAGGCGCAGATGACTGGCGCAAACGACGCAGGACATTCAGAGAAGGAAAGCGGCAGGAGGGCTGAGATGACCGGCAAGCGCACCGATTATATCTCCTGGGATGAATACTTCATGGCCATAGCCCTGCTCTCAGGCCTGCGTTCAAAAGACCCGAATACCCAGGTCGGCGCCTGTGTAGCCAACGCCCAGAATAAAATCGTTGGAGTCGGTTACAACGGCTTCCCATGGGGCTGCTCCGATGACGATCTCCCCTGGTCCAGGGAAGGAAGCTATCTTGACACTAAGTACCCGTATGTCTGTCATGCTGAATTGAATGCCGTACTCAACTCCGTTTCCTACGGACTGCGCGACTGCCGTATCTATGTCGCCCTGTTCCCCTGTAACGAATGCACCAAAGTCATCATCCAGGCAGGAATCAGGGAGATTGTCTATCTCTCCGACAAATATAAAAACAGCGATTCGGTGCTGGCCTCAAAAATCATGTTGGAAAAATCCAACACCACTTTTCGCCCGTTTAAGCCGGATCGGAACTCAATCCTCATCCAATTCACTCAAGATGCCTGAACAGACAGACCAACCTGAAAAAGTCGCCACCCTGGCCATCCGTGACGAATACATCGAGTTATATAAAATACTAAAAATCGAGAACATGGCCGCAAGCGGCGGTGAGGCAAAATTCCTTATCAGCGAAGGGCTGGTACGGGTGAATGGGCAGATCGAAACCAGAAAACGAAGAAAAACCGTACCAGGCGATTGCGTCGAATATAACGGGGAACAGGTACGGATTACCAGAAAAGGGTCTGCCGAATAGACAAAAAACGTTGTAAAATTAAATATTTTTTTTGTGTTGTGAGCTTTTGCTGCCTGCTAGCCATTCTTGTCCTGGTTAAGCTTGTCTTCACGCAAGCGTTCGCGATATTTGTTTTTCGCCAGTGCCTGCATGTCTTCAACGGTATCGCTTTCATCAAGAATTTCGCGACCAAGCAGGGTCTCGATAGCGTCTTCCAACGTGACGACGCCCGCTGTCTGCCCGAATTCATCTTCCACCAGAAATAAATGGGCATGATGCTTGATGAATAAATCGATTAACTGTTGCACGGGCAGTTTTTCTGAAACACGGATAATCGGTATCACATACTTTGCAATTTGTTCCTCACCATGACCATCACGTTCAGCTTCGAACAGGTCGTGCTTGATCACTTTACCAACAATATCATCCCGATTTTTACGAAGTACTGGCATGCGACTGAACTGTTTGGTCTGCGGGTGATTCAGTGCTTCACTGACGGTCATATCCTGGCTCAGCATATGTACCACACTACGAGGTGTGAGCACCTGTTCGGTGGGTATCTCACGTAAATTGAGTACATTGGATAAATATTCGTTTTCCTGGGAAAACAGGGAGCCGTCTCTGTGGCCGAGTGACGCCAGCGCAATAATCTCTTCGCGGGTGATTTCATTGGTTTCACTGTCACTAAAAAGCTTGGTGAGTCGGGTGGATATCCATACAAGCGGATAAACAATCCTTATCAGCCAGGTTATGGTAAATGCAGCAGGTATGGCGAGTTTGCGCCAAAAAGTGGCGCCCAGTGTTTTCGGAATAATTTCGGAAAAGTACAGAATTGTCAGTGTCAGCAATACGGCAATCAGGGTTTCCCATTCTGCACCGAATACCTGTATAGCCTGTGAACCGACGCCGGCAGCACCCATGGTGTGTGCAAAAGTATTGAGTATAAGAATACTGGAGAGCGATTCGTCCATCTGTTCTTTGACTTTGCCTAGCAACCTGCCCGCGCGTGGCCTTTCGGCTGTTACCTGTTCAGTGTAACTTGGTGTTATGGACAGCAATACAGCTTCCAGGATTGAACAGAGAAAGGAAACGCCTATGGCAATCGCCAGATAAGTAAACAACAAAGTCATTCGATGGTAGGTCCAGTTATTTTGCTAAAAACAGTATCAGGGTGTTATTAGACTGCCAAACATTGATCAGTCCACGCGGCTATCTTGCAGCCGAAGCCAATATGGTAACGCCATTTCGTTTATGAGAGCCTTTTTCCAACTTGAGGGTGCCTTGATATCTGTCAATCACGACTGATAACCGGAAACCAGATATCACGTATACTCAAAATCCCTTCACTCCTTACCGATCAACTTGTTATTCTTATTGATCAGCGCTGGCAACAGGAAAACATTATCAAATCAAAGAGGATAAACTTCTGCAAACATGCCGCCACTTCAAGTACCAAGGAAGCGTTGCCCACCACTGGCTACCGGCTAACCGGTGTTGACTGGACGGAAATATTATCGGCTTTAAAAATACCACGCCACCGACAACGGATGATGGTATTCTTCCTGCCAATTTTTATGCCCTCCTTTTGTTTTAGACAACGAAAGATCTTCGGTGTAAGATTTACATGTTTTTCTCACTGACCCCGGAATATTTTCCAACACCACGCAAACTGCATTCCATCTGTTATAATACTGGATCATGATTCCCCTGCGAGATGACAACCCTACTTGCCATGCGTCTCTAGCCACATTTAGCATCATAGGGCTGAATATAGCGTCCTGGTTCTTTATACAGGGTTTCGGTATTCATCCCGACCTGGCAAAATCAATTTGTATTTTCGGCCTGATACCCGGCGAATTTCTGGAGATAGTACAGGGGGGAACGAAAATCCAACTTGGTCAGGGTTTGTATTGCCTCACGGAGCCTCAATCCAACTGGTTCTCTCCTCTCACCTCAATGTTCATGCATGGGGGGTGGTTTCACCTGATCCTCAACATGTGGTTTTTATACATCTTCGGAGATAATGTTGAAGATGCCATGGGATCTGGTCGTTTTATTTTCTTTTACCTGCTCTGCGGTCTTGGGGCTGTTGCAGTGCAGCTCGTTTCCAATCCTGCAGCTGTTATTCCCATGGTTGGCGCTTCCGGAGCAATTGGGGGCGTGATGGGCGGCTATGCACTACTCTACCCGAAAGCTCCTGTTCATATGCTCGTCTTCTTCGGTTTTTTTGTCACACGAGTAATCGTTCCCGCCTATTTCATGCTAGGGTACTGGTTCCTCATCCAGTTGATAAGCGCTATCCCGACCGCAGGAAAAACCACCGGTGGCGTGGCGTTCTGGGCCCATATCGGTGGATTTATTACCGGTATTATCTTGGTAAAACTCTTCTGTAAGAGTCAGCGACTGGAGATATGCAGAAACAAAAAAGGACGGGTTGTGAAATTCTTTGAAAGAGAACCGGATCGTTAAGAATGCGATCAATGCTTTTCAAGGTGCCCTACAGTGTCAAGGTTCATCCTGAACCCACTCATTCCTCCATCTTCTTTTCCTTAGGATGCAATTTATAGTACTGTTCAGGGTAAAGTTTTTTTGCACAATCCGGGCAAATACCATGACTGAATGTAACTGCAGAGTGCTCGCTGATATACTGCTCTACTTGATTCCAATACCCCTTGTCATCCCGAACGTTCTTACATGAAGCACATATGGGAAGACAGCCGCTTAACAGGTTGACTTCTTCTAAAGCATTTTGCAGTTCTTTGATTAAATCCTCTTTGGCATCCTCAGCACGTTTTCTTTCACTAATATCCTGAAAACTCTCCACTATGCCAACAAGCTCTTTGTTGGCATCAAGAAATGGTCTGGCGGTAACAATAAAATGCTTTCTTCTGCCGTTATCCTCCTGTTTTATTGTATCGCAAACGACTTCTTTTTCGCCATCCATTATTCGGTTAAGGGGGCACTCCCTGCTGTTGCAGCTTTCCCCTGGGCGCGAGTCAAAACACTTCTGTCCAGCAACTTGCTGCGCTGAACGACCGAATATATCATAGTAGGCCTCATTGGCCTTTACTATTTCATAGTTTTTGTTGGTAATACACAATGGAATAGCATTATTGAAAATGTTTTCCAGAGTTGCTCTCGATTGCCTGAGTTCTTCAGAAACCTGTTTATGTTCTATAACTTTACCTTCAAGAGCTTGAGATGTTTTATTCATCAGGGTTAATGTTTTTTGGATCAGGAGCATGACCAAAAAAACAAACAATGCCCCTCCCAAAAACAATACAGCTGCAATCAGTTCAAAAAAATTCTCAACTTTTCTCAACTGAAGAAACAAGAATAGACTATAGCCCAGAAGAAAAGAAATCATGAAACTGGTTATTACTATCCATTGCAGCCTAGCTTCCGAGGTGACGATTTCTTTAATTTTCAAACTAATAAAAATCGAGATAAGCATGAAAAAGGTGCCGAACAGGACAAAAACGATTGATATTTTATGCAGATAGTAATGATCCATTGGTATTTATATATTGTGGGCAGAAGTGTACAGTTGTCTAGTCGACTTGGGCTTAGATCCCCATTAACATGCTTTTTTTGTTATTTAGTGCATGAATACACCTTCATTTTCAAATATGATTACAATCAACCAGGCCGTTGGCGCCGACAACTGGATTTGGCTGCTGCCCATTCTATTATGTTTAACAAGCTTGAAGACTAACAAAAAAAGATAACCGGAAGGTTGCCGGAACATTATCTTTTGGTAATGTTCCGGTCGATGGTCAGGGCGAGAACCACCTGACATCACGTGCTGAAACTGGAGGGTAGGATGATAATTAAGGTAATTTCTACTTTTGCAAAAAAAATGAATCCATCAGCGTTTGGCAGTGGTTCAGATGCGCGAAAGAATCCACACGATTATCCTTTTGTGACATCGTATGGTTGATGACAGATAGCGCTGGCTTCGAAACAAATGATTGCTGCAGGCCTCCTCAAAGGGCGAACCTGTTAATCCACCAAACCACTCATAAATATTTCTTTAAATGTATCAAAATGTTAAAAGGAAAAACAACGGCTTTTCGTCACAGATTTCGGTAAAGCTATGACTACGCACTTGAGCGTGGGAGATGTATCGTGAAGGTGCTTCCTTGTTGTAGCGTACTGGTAACAGTAATGTCACCGCCATGAAAATGGGCAATTGCCTTGGCCAGGCTGAGGCCAAGGCCGGTTCCCGGCTCTGTTCGACTATGATCGCATCGGTAGAACCGTTCAAATATATGGGGCAAATCCTCCTCTGATACTCCTATACCGTTATCGGTAAAAATTACTTGCAGCTCACTTGCCGCTTCTAACAATCGAACCACAACCCTGCCGCCCGACGGTGTATACTTGAGGGCATTATCCAGAAGATTGGCAACCAATCGTTGGATTCTCGCCCGGTCCCCGCTAATGATAGTTGAGGGGGGCATAGAGTATTGAATACTGATGTCTTTATTCTCTGCCACTGGAGCGAAAAGACCGCAGGCATCCTCAATAACAGTCGTAAGGTCGATATCCTCCCGCTCAACCTTATCGATCCCGTATTCCACTGCAGAGATGTCCATCATTGTATTGATCATCTCAAGCAGACGATCGCTTTCCTCAATAGTGTTGGCAGCCATGGCTTTATAGTCATCCAGAGAACTTTCCGTGGTGAGTGTCATTTCCGCCACACCCCGAATACGGGTGAGAGGGCTTCGCAGATCATGGGCCATGGCATCAGTCAGGTCCCGCATACCTTTCAGTAACAGGTGGATACGGTCAAGCATCGTGTTGAAAGTACTTGTAAGCTGTTCAATCTCAGCACCTCTTGCTTTGTCAGGGACTCGCTTTTCAAAAGCTCCGGAGGCAATATGCTGAGCAGTACGGGTAACGTCTTCAAGACCGCTGAGAGCACGCCGGGCCATAAACCAGCCAATAAGAAATGCGAGAACCACGAATATAGCAAAGAGAGTTCCAAAAATATGGCGGAGTTTTTCGAGGAAAAGATCATTGCCCTTCGTTGACACCCCTATTTCCATGATTGTATTGCCCTGCATAACACCTCTCAGGATTCTCACGTCATGTTGCCTGTCCGGTACGGGAGAAGTTTCAAACTGGAAGTTTTGCTCCTCGAGAAAGGTCGGGGCTGGTTCACTGATCAAGGTGCTCCAGGAAGTCATGTCCGTGGAAAAAAGTTCGGTTCCGTCAGGGTTGAAAACACGAAAGAAAACCTCTTCAGTCCCTTCGGATTCTGCCTCCAGAGTTAACAGGGTTTTCAGATCATCAACACCCTTGATGGACAACATTCTGGAAAGTTCGTCGAATTCCTCTAAGAGTGATTCATCGGTCCGGTGGTCGATGACCGAGACGATCTGGGCGTACAATACGAGAAATAGACAAAAAGTAGAGATGGTAAATATGGCAGAGTACCACAGCACCAGACGGAAGGCCAGGGTGCGGCGGAGGTTGAAGACGTCACTTAAGGACATAACCCATTCCGCGTACAGTATGGATGAACGGATCGGCAGCAAAATCCTTGTCTATCTTTTCCCGTAACTTACAGACCCTTGCTTCGACAACATTTGTTTGCGGATCAAAATTATAATCCCATACATGTTCCATAATCATAGTTTTGGAAACGACTCTGCCGGTATTACGCATGAGATATTCAAGAAGGGAAAACTCGCGGGGCTGCAATTCGATTTTCTGCTCCCCTCTGAATACTTCCCGGTTAATGACGTTTAGGGACAGGTCGCGAACAGTCAGGCAGGTTGCTTCGGTCATTCCGCTGGACCTCCGGATTAATGCTTGTACACGGGCCAAAAGCTCAGAGAACGAGAAGGGTTTAGTCAGATAGTCATCGCCGCCAATGTGAAGACCTTTTATCCGGTCATCCGTCGATCGTTTGGCACTTAAAATGATTACCGGGGTATTGATACTATTGCGCCGCAACTCTTCAATGAGGCTGAGTCCGTCGAGTTTTGGCAGCATGATATCAATGATGGCGGTATCATAAGGTTCTGTCATTGCCATAGCCAAGCCGGTTTCGCCGTCACTGGCATGGTCTACAGCAAACCCGGCCTCTTTCAGCCCCTTTAATATGAAGGATGATGTTTTCAGGTCATCTTCGACCAAGAGTAAACGCATAAAATGTGTAACAGGAGTTTACGGTTTCAGCTGTGGGACAACTATCGCCGAACGATTCATTCCCAACCAAACATATCCTTTTTTCGCCTGCTATTCGACAACCTTTTATCCATTTCATGAGGTATTTTTGGAAAACCAAAATTTTATGGCAATATAAAAGTCATTGTTTAGCCACTTTTGTAAATCCCCGTACCATATCTCTCAGTTTTAAGTATGGTTACCTTTTATACATTTTCATGGTGGTCGGCGTCGTAAAAATGCCAAGCTACCGACGGTTGAAATTCGTTATATTTCGTTGTAATTTTCTATATTTCAAGCAACATTTCAGACGTTTTACTGTTGCCATCATGTTTGTCGGTGTCGCAAAAAGCCTCGCCACCAACGGCGGACAGGCTATAAATCATTGTTTTTCCATACTGTGCAATTTGCGTTTTACTCTTTACGAGTCCAATAGGACAAC
>CALZIH010000128.1 GCA_945787305.1 uncultured Desulfobulbaceae bacterium
CAGTTGCTCAAGGCCGGATGATTATATTGTTGCGCAGTGCGCCGCTCTTCACTTGAAACAATACGCTGCGCCTTCTGCAGTGAGCAAGCCGTTGCATGAAAATAGTTATAGATGTAGGCGTTATCGGCCTGGCCGAACTTTTTGAAACTGCCAGAACCGGTATCTACCGTGTCATCAGCAATCTGTCGCTGGAGCTGCTGGCCATGGATGAGCTTGATCTCTCCTGCTCTTCGCTCTCTTCGCTCCAGGTGAATCAGCTTACGGACTTGTATTTTGTGGAGCATGGTTTTGGTGCGGCCGCGTTTGCGAAAAGCCCGTTCGAGCAGATGTTGATGAGCGTTGCCGGATGTGATCGAAAAAAGATCCAGAAAGGGCTGGCATTAAAGGTTCTCTCCAAGCTTTACCGTATGTCGCTGACCTGGCGGATAGGTAAGCAGGCGGATATCTATCATTCCCATTACGCACCGCTGCCGCATTTCCGATCTCGGAAGAAACCAATTCGGATGCTGACCATCTACGATATCATCCCACTGCTGCATCCCGAATATTTTGCCGACGGATTCGTCGATGAATTCCGGCCGATAGTCGAATCGTTTTCTGCACAGGATGATTTTATTTTTACCATTTCCGAATGCACCAAGACAGACATCTGCTCCTATTTCAAGATGGAGCCGGATCGCGTTTTTGTCACCCCTCTGGCGGCATCACCAACACTCTATTATCCGGTGCACGACAAGGCGGTTATCGCAGAGGCGAAGAAAAAGTTTGAAATTCCTGCCGGACGTTATTTTCTCACCCTGGCCACAGTGGAAAAGAGAAAAAATCTCGAGACCTCTTTACGCGCTTTCCGAAAGGTGGTCAATGAGCCGGGCTATGCTGATCTCTCCTTTGTCCTAGTGGGGACCCGCGGCTGGAAAGTCAAGGAGGTGCTTGAGGAAATAGCGAATGACCCTGTGCTGCAGGGCAGGGTGATCTTTACCGGATTTGTTCCAGATGCGTACCTCAGCACAATATATTCCGGTGCCGAGGCCTTTCTCTATCCATCCCTGTATGAAGGCTTTGGACTCCCGCCTTTGGAAGCCATGCAATGCGGTTTGCCGGTCATTGCCTCCAATACCAGCTCGCTTCCCGAAGTGGTCGCCGATGCCGGTATCCTTGTCGATCCGCTGGACACGGATGGGATTGCTCAGGCCATGCTGACATTGCTCGAGAACCCGGAACTTCGCCAGGGGTATGTCCGCAAGGGGATCGAAAGAGCGGCAGCGTTTTCATGGCGTCGTTGCGCCGAGCAGACGGCAGCCGGTTATCAACGGGCATGGGATGATCGTTGACGCTATGTCTCTCCGGGTACTGTATGACTATCAGATTTTTGCCCTTCAGGAAATGGGCGGGATCTCCAGATATTTTGTCGAACTTGCCCGCAGGCTTCCGCTTTGTGAACCGGGGATAGAAACAACCGTTCTGGCACCTGCGCATATCAATGCGTACCTGGATACCAGCCCTGTACAGCGAATCGGTATAAAGATAGCCTCCTTTCCGGGTAAGCATCACATCCTTCCCTTTGTCAATCGTCTTGTCGGTCAACCTTTTCTTAAGCGCAGGCATCCGGATATATTCCATGAGACCTATTATTGTGCGTCGCACCAGTTAACGGATGCTCCCCGTATCCTCACCGTGTATGATATGATCCATGAACGTTTTCCGGATCGGTTCGAAGGAGTTGATCGACATCTTCCTGCGCTGAAGGCAAAGGCGGTTACACGGGCCGACCATGTGATTGCCATTTCAGAGAGTACCCGAAACGACCTTATGCAATACCTGGATGTTCCGGCTGCAAAGATTTCCGTTATTCCCCTTGGTTCCTCATTTGATCAAATTGAGGGAAATTCAGAATCGGTGCGTCGGGAGCGACCGTATCTCCTCTATGTGGGCCTGCGCGGTGGTGTGAAAAATTTTCAGGCATTTATCAACGCTTATAGCCGTTCGAAGATCCTTACCGCCGAATTTGAGGTACTTTGTGTTGGTGGCGGAGATTTTACCGCAGAAGAGCAACAATCGTTTATCCAGTTCGGCCTGCGAGATCGTATTCGGCATCTGCAGGCCGATGATGGGGTTTTGGCAGCGCTGTACAAACGTGCAGCCGTATTTGTTTATCCCTCACTCTATGAAGGTTTTGGTATGCCACTGTTGGAGGCAATGCACTTCGGCTGCCCTGTTGTCTGCAGCAATGCCGGATCAATGCCTGAAATAGCTGGAGATGCCGCGCTCTATTTTGATCCGACCGATAAAGAACATATGCAGGAGGTAATGGAAACGGTAGTGCAATCCCAAGAGACTACAAAGGCATTGCGGGCACGCGGATATGAACGGGAAAAGATGTTTTCCTGGGATAAATGCGTAACCCAGACAGCTGCACTGTATCGCAGCATGCTGTAGGTTTGATATGGAAACGGTCCATACCTCACCAGGGCAACAGGAAAAAATAACCGGCGGGTTACGGTTACGCGGATTCAAGAAAAAGGGTGAGGGCGACCGTCCACTTGTCTCCGTCATAACCATTGTTTACAACGGAGTGGAGCATATTCGCCAAACCATTGACAGTGTCCTTGCACAGACTTATGCACCCGTCGAGTATATCATCATTGATGGTGGTTCCAGAGATGGGACGGTTTCGATTCTCGGGGAATATGAAGAACGAGTGGATTTCTGGCAAAGCGAGACTGACGCCGGAGTAAGTGACGCGTTTAACAAAGGGATCCGGCTTGCAGGGGGAGAATTTATCGGACTGATCAATTGTGGCGATTGGTACGAAACAGACACGGTGCAACAGGTGGTGGGTGCCTTTATGGCCAATCAGGAAGTCGGGATCGTCTGCGGAGCGTTGCAGTTTTGGAAAGCAGGCGAGCGCCAATACCTTTGCCACTGCGCTCCGCATTTGCTTGAGCGTGAAATGACGGTGACCCATCCGACCTGTTTTGTCCGTACCGAACTCTATCATCGGTTTGGTCTTTTTTCGACCGACTATACACTGGCCATGGATTATGAATTGTTGCTTCGCTTGAAGCGGCGGGGGACCAGGTTTTTGGCCATGAATTTTGTCCTGGCCAATATGCAGCATGACGGCGTTTCAGAGGCACACTGGAAAGAGGCCTTGCTGGAGACCCATAAGGCACGGACAGCCTTGCTGGAGAACTCTTTTTACGCGAGCCGTTGCTATTACTGGTTTCTTGTCGTTAAACGGGGGCTGAGGATTTGTTTTGAGAAACTCGGCTGGGATGGACTGCTTCGCTTGTATCGGGGCAAACTGGCCCTGGTGAAAAAAAGTAAACCCTGAATTACACCATGGCTTCCACTCCTCATCTCTCCATCTTGATTCCGGTGTATAATTGGGATGTCGGACCCCTGTTGCGCAGTCTTCATGGGCAATGCCTACGCTTGGCGGATGAAGTGCGAGTGGAAATACTGGTCAGAGATGACGGCTCCACCGAGAAATTCGGCAATGTCTCGCTTGCAGAGGAGCTGCAGTTGATCAGGTATGAAGAATCGGCGGTAAACCAGGGGCGTGCCGCAACCCGTAATGCGTTGATCCAGCAGGCACAAGGTTCCCATGTCCTGTTTCTTGATGCCGATATGTTGCCTGATCGTACGGATTTTATCCAGGCGTATCTGGGCAAGGCCAGGAAAGGCTGTGACATCGTCTGTGGTGGGATCAGCTACCAGCAGAATATCAGCAAGCATCCCCAGCATTCTTTCTATCTCTATAAAAGCCGCAAGACAGAGGCGGTGCCGGCAACTGTGCGAAACAGTGCTCCCTGGCGTTATCTTTTCACCTCAAATGTGATGGTTCGCCGCGACATTGTAGAGACCCTGTGCTTTGATCCTCGTTTTACCGGATATGGCTTTGAGGATATAGAGTGGGGTATTAGATTGGGTAAAAAGTATACCATGCTCCATATCGATAACACCTGCACCCATATGGGTGTGATGGACAAGCAGCAGGTTTTTTCCAGAATGCGCGATTCAATACAAAATTATGCTCTTCTTCTTTCCCTGCACCCATCAACGGCCGACAATGCCGGAGCGGCAGGGCTTGCCGGATATTTCAAGCATTTGCCCGGCAGCCTGCTCGGAATGGGCGATAACCTGTTGAGTTTTTTGTTTAGGCGAGTGTCGTGGAATCCGCTCCTGTTGTATATTTTTCAATGTAATAAGGCTGTATTGTTAGCCAGAGCATTGCAACAGGCGGCTGCAAGGTGAGTTGATTGATTTCTATCATCATTCCAACATTGAACGGGGGGGAGCTTTTCTCAGAGGTCCTTGCGGGTATCGGTCGCCAGAAAATTGATCTGGAATATGAGCTGCTTGTGTATGACTCTTGCTCAACAGATGACACTGTGGCGAGGGCAAAGGCGTGTGGTGCAGAAGTGGTTAGTGTCAGGAGAGAGGATTTTGATCACGGCGGTACCCGATCAATGGCAGCAAAGAACGCACAGGGAGACATCCTGGTCTTTATGACTCAGGATGCGGTTCCCGAGAATGATACAGCGCTGGAAAAACTGGTCGTTCCGCTCATGGAACGAGAGGATGTCGTGGCCGTCTACGGGCGCCAGTTGCCGGCACCGGATGCCGATCTCTTTGCCGAACATCTGCGGCTGCACAATTATCCTGATCGTTCCTATGTCAGATGCTGGCAGGACCGGTATACATATGGATTCAGAACAGTGTTTATCTCCAATTCTTTTGCGGCCTATCGCCGGGACGTATTGGCTGCGCACGGATTTTTTCCTGAAAAACAATTGTTTGGCGAGGATACCTGTGCGGTGGCAAATTTATTGGAAAACGGGTACTGTGTTGCCTATATGAGTGAAGCCCGGGTCTTCCATTCACATAATTACTCGCTTATTCAGGATTTCAGGCGTTATTTTGATATCGGGGTTTTTCATACCTGTAACAGCAACATGCTGAAAAACTTCGGTTCTCCGACCGGGGCTGGCAAGAATTTTGTCTGCTCTGAGATTGCCTTTCTCTGTCGGCAAGGACAATACCACCGATTGGCGGAAAGTATCCTTCGCAGTGGCGCAAAATTTGTTGCCTATCAGTTGGGAAAAAGGTACAAGAAGCTGCCAAAACAATTGCCTCCTTTCCTGAGTCTGCATCGTCGCTGGTGGTCATGAGGTTTTATTGAGTATCGATGGAAAGCTGTTGTCTATCAGTTGGGCAACTCGGGTACCTTCCACCCCCAGCTAGAACTAGGTGCCGGTGACTGATGGTGGCCGACCTTCACAAGTATATTTGTCGGTGTCGTAAAAAGCCTCGCCATCGACGGCGGACAGGTTGTAGCTCATTGTGTTTTCGTGCAGTGCAAGCGACGTTTTGGACTTTTTACGAGTTTATCATATTTCACACCGTTGCATGGCATCAACCCTGTCTGTAACGGTTTTTGGTTTATAGTCTCCATGGCACCTCTTCTTTCCTGGAACCTGCGGGAACGCAGTTCATTTATCTACCGGATTCTCCACCTGCTCGACTGTTCACTGGCCTGTGGTGTACTCTGGCTGCTGGTACACCTGTATCAGGTGCCCTGGTATGTCTATTACACCTATCTTGAAATTGTGGTTTTTGTTGTTTCCTTTATTAGCTTTCAGTCTTTCCAGATGTATCGTTCCTGGCGCGGTTGGAAGTTTTATCGTGAGTTCCTCGTGATTGTAAAGGCTTGGGGAACTGTGGTCGGCTTTCTTCTCTTTTATTTCTTTATATTTAAGATTTCCGAGGCATACTCACGGGTCGTCTTCATGATCTGGTCGGTGACCATGCCGTTTTTCATCTTTCTCCTCCACATTCTTGTTCGAAAAATACTCCGCTATTACCGGTCGCAGGGAAAAAATATTCGTCATGCCGTTATTGTCGGTGCCGGAGACCTTGGCAACCGAATGGCCAGGCAAATGGAGGAAATGCCGTGGGCCGGGATTGAAATTGTCGGTTTTTTTGACGATAAACTAGATATCAACAAACAGGACAAGGTTCTTGACAGGCCTGTGCTGGGCCGAATTGACGATGTTCGTGAGTTTCTCCGGGGTAATGACATAGACTATGTCTATATTGCCCTGCCCATGCGGGCGGAACGGAAAATATTCAAGATTCTTCAGGAGTGCCGTGATCTTGGCGCGCAGATTTTTCTGGTGCCGGATCTTTATATTTATGGTCTCCATCATGCTGAAATTCAGTCTCTTGGCGAGATGCTGGTGCTCAATTTTAACCCGGATACACGCTGGAAGCGCAGCTTTGATGTAGTGTTTTCCAGTCTGGTTCTTTTGTTTGGGTTCCCGTTTCTTCTCGCCGTGGCCGCTTTGATAAAACTGGACAGCAGGGGACCTGTATTTTACCGGCACCGAAGGATCACCTACGCAGGCCGTGAATTTGAATGCTTGAAATTCAGGACAATGATCGTGGGTGCCGACGAACAGCTCAAGACCATTCTTGCCGAAAACCCGGAGTTTCAGGAAGAGTGGTCGCAGTCGTATAAGCTGAAAGATGATCCAAGGGTGACCAAAATAGGCCGATTTTTACGGCGAACCAGTCTTGATGAGCTGCCACAGTTTATTAACGTTTTAAAGGGAGAGATGAGCGTGGTTGGTGCCCGCCCCATAGTGGGTAAGGAGCTTGATGAGTATTATAAGGGCAACGGTGAACAGAGCGCCGGGCTTTATGTTTCCATGAAACCCGGCATTACAGGCCCCTGGCAGGTTATGAGGCGAAGTGATGTCGATGATTACCAGGAAAGGGTAGAGTTGGATGACTGGTACGTGTTGAATTTTTCCCTGCGAACCGACATCAAGATTATCCTTAAGACCATTGGCTGTATGTTCTCTGGCAAGGGGGCATATTAGAATGTAAGCGAAGATGGTAGCAGGCATGTTCTCTTCCCATCTTGTTTTTAGTCCAAATCGTATACATCCCGAGGCATACTGAACAGTTTCTGAAATCTTTCTATCCGATGAACGGGTATCCCTTCATCTTCTCAGCAAACGTATAAGCGTTTCCCTTATTCAGCGGTTGTTTTCTCTTGAAATAATACCCCGATGCATACTCTGCAATTGAGTTGCCCGCGTGCAAAGGAGTTCCCTTCCATTCGTTTTCGTTGTATTAATTTAGAGGATTTGAGCGATTTTTTTCTTGAGCTGCAGACCAGGAAGTACTACATTGTGGTAAGTGAAAGTGGTGGGCGATGTGGAGATTTTGGTTGGTAGTCATCACTTGCATTGTTTTACAACCGGGTGAACAATGAAAAAACAAATGCCAAATATACTGTTAGTGATCATTGTTTTGGTCAATCTGTTGTTCATGAGCATGTATGTGGGCAACAATGGCCTGGGCAGATTTATCAGTACGACTGGAATTGTTTTTCTGGCTATTGGTATCGTGGTCTTTATTTTTTTCCTTAGTATTGATCCCGGATATGGCTGGGTACAATCCATTGACCTCAGAAAAAACTACATCCTCATTTTTACCTCATTGGCCATCTGCATGGCTGGTGTCGTTCTGATCGTTATTGGCCAGCACAGGCATGAATTGCATCTTGAAACCATGGCTGAGATGGAGAGGTGTCAGGGGTTGCAGGCCGGCAATGTTGCTGAAGTGCTGAAAAAAGACTGGTACAGTCTTCGAGACCGGCAGAACCATGGAGCGTTATCTGTGTACCTGTTCCAAAAAAAAAGCAACAGGAACAACTACAAGATCATTGCCTCGGTAAACTCTCAGAATTCTACTCAGGAGTTGGACAGTCTTACTGTCTCTTCAGAAGTAATACCGCAGCCGTTAACCCTTGATTGGCAGGAGTGTGCATGTCCCGGGGTGTTTGAAAAAGACGTCAGTGTAGATTTTGAGAGGAATCAGCAACCAGACGAGCGCCAAAATGCTTAAAAAACATCCCGAGAATATCATTAAAAGTAAATTTCTTTTTTTCATTCTCATGCAATCAGGTAGTGTGATTGGAATCTCTCAGGCCCTGGTGTCTCGTATTGACTGGATATATTTTTCGTAGGATTCCGGTGAGCTGGAAAGGTTTTTATACGTGTCGAAAATGTACATGGGCTGCAAAGAGGTTTTTTCCAGCCATTCGCTGTTATCCCCAGTGCTGCCCTTGGTCATCATTTCAATGGTATCGTTGTCCATTTTTGAGAGAATGCCGAGTCGGTGGAGGAGGCGTTCCGGCAGGTATTGGATACAATTTGTAAAGAGTTGGCCAATGAGCAGCGGCACACGGAAAAAGATGCCGTGTTTCAGTCCCAGGGCCTCGCTGACTTTGAGAAAGACTTCTTTCCAGCTCAGCACCTCGGGGCCTGTTGCCAACAGGATGGAACATGATGCCTTGTAGGGGTTCTGCATGAGGCGAACCACGCCGATTGCCAGTTCGCGACAATGAATAGGCTGAATTTTCGTACTGCCAATATAGGTCAGCACCGGTAAACGGACGATCTGTTCGAGGAGCAGATGGCCACGGCCCGGTTCGTAGATAATGTTGGGGCGGACAATGATGAAGTTGAGTCCGCTTGTTTCAAGGAGTGATTCGTCGATGAGCTTTTTCGACTTGGGATAGCGGTATGCGTCACAGTCGGGCCAGTCTACACCGGTTGTTGATATCTGGATAACTGAAACATTTTGCGGTTGCCGGCCCGCTTCCAGGTTTTCCTGGCAGTAAAAGGTAACGGCTTCAAACAGGGCAAGAGGAGCATTGACATTTACATTCTCCATGGACTGGCCGCCAAAGGCATTGGCAAT
>CALZIH010000129.1 GCA_945787305.1 uncultured Desulfobulbaceae bacterium
CTTCTGGCAAAAGGGCCAGGAGCTGATGTACATATCCATCAAGAATCAACTCAATTGGTACTCGCTCTTCGGGCGCCACTTTTTTCTGCTGCTCTTCATATTCAACGGCAAGCACTGAAAATGCCAAAGCTACCCGATCCGGATCATCCAAAAGAAGGGCTGCCCACAGCAGATGATCCGATCTGGGATTGATTTTTGGATCCTGCATCCAGAAAGAGGGAGGCAACTTGACCACCCCTAACTTCTTGGTTATGGCCAGGTCAAACCGACGGCCAAGAAGATCGGTATCGATCATTTTCCCCATACTCATATCACGAAATACTTCAACAAACATCTACACCACTACAATCAGCTTGGTATGACAGCGAGAAAGGCAATCTGAGTTGGTAAGGCATTGCCTGCTCATTGCCGGCCACCTGCAAATTTGCAATCGTTACCCCCAAAAGACGTACTTTTTTTCTTCCCGCCTCTGTAGTAGAGAGCAACTGCGGAAGCATGCACAGCATATCCGATGAAGTAGAATACAATCCACCGGATGTACGAGACCTGGTGACGGTAATAAAATCGTGGTAGCGTACCTTGAGAATCAGGGTTCTTCCCTTGAGTTTTTTCTTGGCAAGGGCCACCTCGACTTGACAGGTCAGACGGGACAAAATCTGCAGCATCTGTTTTCGACCTCGCACATCCTCTTTGAGTGTCACCTCGCATCCCACAGACTTTCGTTCCCGGTGCGGCTGCACCGGGCGGTGATCAGTCCCACGGACAATATCATAAAAAAAGTTGCCGGACTTGCCAAAGATATCGATTAACTCCTGTCTGGAATACTTGAGCAGGTCCCCTCCTCGCCGGATCCCCAAGCCGTGCATTCGCTTTTCCGTCACGCGGCCTACTCCGAAAAACTTGCGCACCGGCAGCTTGCAGATAAAGGGCAGGGCCTGCTCCGGGGTAATCACAGTCAACCCGTTAGGTTTATCCATATCGGAGGCCACCTTGGCGAGAAATTTATTGCAGGAAACACCTGCAGAAGCGGTGAGACCGGTATGATTATAAATATGTTGTCGAATCGTATGAGCGGTCCAGGTTGCCGAAGGAATTCCTTGTTTATTTTCAGTGACATCAAGAAAAGCTTCATCCAGGGAAAGTGGCTCTATCAAATCGGCATACCGGCGGAAAATCTCCAGAATCTGCCCGGAAACCTCCAGGTATCGCTGCTTGCGCGGCCTAACAAATTCCGCTTGCGGACAAAGACCACGGGCCCTGGCACAACTCATAGCGGAATGAACCCCAAAAACACGGGCCTCGTAGGAACAGGCCGCCACTACCCCACGCCCTGCGGGGTCGCCGCCAACAATCACCGGCTTACCTCGTAATGCCTGGTTGTCAAGCTGTTCAACCGAGGCAAAAAAGGCATCCATGTCGATATGGATAATTTTACGCTGTATCATGTTCTTCAGGTTTCGGGTTGGGAAATTAAATCCACCGTCACACCCCATGAGAATTTCATATCAGATTCGACATGTTATAACGATTCATGACGTATTTCAACCGACACTCAGCTACTGCATTTCTGTTTCAGGTGAAAGGCTTTGACTTTTTCCCTTACCGGGGGCATAGTAGTTCATATTAAATACAATTCAACCACAACCTTGGTCATCATGATCCCTTACGAACAACAAAAAATCGAACTACGCACACAACCAAAAACCTGGCTGATTACCGGAGTAGCCGGATTCATTGGCTCAAACCTCCTGGAAACGCTCCTCAAACTTGAGCAAAAGGTCGTCGGTCTCGATAATTTTTCCACCGGCTTCCAACACAATCTTGATGAAGTTCAAGGACTTGTAACAGATGCGCAGTGGCAGCGTTTTCATTTCCTCCAGGGAGACATTCGAGACTTGGCAACCTGTCATAAGGCATGCAGCGGAACAGATTACATCCTTCATCAGGCGGCGCTGGGTTCAGTGCCACGCTCTATTGAAGACCCGATTACCACCAACGAAAACAACATCTCTGGTTTCCTGAACATGCTGGTTGCCGGCCGGGACGCCAAGGTCAGCCGTATGGTTTATGCCGCCTCAAGCTCAACCTATGGAGATCATCCGGACTTGCCCAAGGTCGAAGACAAGATCGGCAACCCACTCTCGCCTTATGCCGTAACAAAGCTCGTCAACGAACTCTATGCCCAGGTTTTCACCCGTACCTACGAATTTAAAACCATCGGCTTAAGATATTTTAATATTTTTGGCCGCAGACAGGATCCGGACGGTGCCTATGCCGCTGTGATTCCAAAATGGTTTGCAGGCCTACTCCAGGAAGACACCGTATTCATTAACGGAGACGGTGAAACCAGCCGCGACTTCTGTTACATTGACAACTGCGTGCAAGCCAACCTGATGGCTGCCACGGCCAACCACCCGCAAGCAGCAGACCAGGTGTACAATGTTGCATTTGGTCAACGGACAACGCTTAATGAACTCTATGCAATGATACGAGAGCGTGTGGCGGAAAAATTTCCCCCCGCAGCCACGGCAAGTCCTGTGCATAGGGACTTTCGGGCCGGGGATGTTCGCCATTCACTTGCCGATATCAGCAAGGCCCGTGAATTGATAGGTTATGCGCCTGAGTACAGTATCGAAAGCGGATTGAACGAAGCGGCGGCCTGGTACATACAAAAATTTACGGAATAACGTCATTCCCCTTTCATGCCATTTTATAGGGTGCCTTGAAAAATTAGGGTTTTCGTTCGAGATCAGGCAAGCGGAGGCTCCGGGAGATTCGGCTAAAATACAATTTTTCAAGGTCGCCTTTAGAGAGAAGCAAACCAAATAAGATTTATCTTTTAGAGCAATTAACACCGCTCTATTGGATCTGGAATACACTTCTTGCTACGACAAGAAGGCGGAATCTAACGGAGTCTCTGTACAAATAAAGGCGGCATATCAGCAATTCCCCTATATCCGCTAATAGCCCGTACACCCACGGGTTCCTGATCTTAAAAAAAGCACGTATGTCATTACCCGCACTAAACTCTTCAGGGCAACGCTCCATTGCCAGAGACCTAGCTCTTGGGCTGACCACAACCGTCATTTTGATTGCCCTCATCCTGAGCTTTTCCTATCAAGTCTTTTCCAGCAAAAAACTATCCCGTGATTTCCAACTCCAGTCGGAAAAAATAATATCTGAAGCTGGCGACATGTTTTTTCTGCCCCTCTATAATTTTGACAACCAAACCTTGCAGCATATTGCCCGGGTTTACCTGGAAGAGAATGATCTTGTATGCGGCATTACAATACAAACAGAATACAAAGATATACTGATTAATGAAATTAACGGACCGTTAGACCAGCTGATGCGCAAAGACAAGGTCCTGATTTCCAAGGCAAAGGAAATTGGCACAATCACTCTTTATTTCACTGACCGGATATTAAGGGAACATCAACGGACCACGATCACAACAGGAATTATCATTACGCTTGTTATCTTGATAGTCATGCTGGTGACTATCCATCTCTTTATGCGCAACTGGCTCAGGCGCCCCTTAAACCTTCTGACAAATGGAATTCGACGGATAGCTTCCGGCGACTACTCTCATCCTCTGCCATCTGCACCACAACGTGAAATACATGCAATAATCCATGAAGTGAACAGCATGGCCAGCCAAATAGCCGAACAGAAAAAACAGCTGCAAGACTCTGAAAAGCGGTATCGATCTATTTTTGAGGGGGCTAAAGAAGGTATCATGCAGGAAACGTTGGCTGGCTCCATCCTGACGGCAAATCCTGCAGCGGCTGATATTTTTGGTTATTCAACAGCAGAAGAGCTTGTACAATACTATTCCGATACCGGGAGGCAACTCTACGCCCACCCAATGGTCCGGCAACAACTCCTCGCCGAATTGGTAGAAAATGGTTTCGTGACAAATATGCCTCTGGAAATGCAACACAGAGACGGTCATAGCTTGACCATTGCCATGACTGCCCGGCTGGTTCATGACGAGGAGCGGGACCTGACCTATATTGAAGCCTTGCTCTCAGATATTACAAGACAACAGCAGATGGAGACTGAACTGCGCCAAGCGCAGAAGATGGAAGCCATCGGCACCTTGGCCGGAGGGATAGCCCACGATTTCAACAACATCCTTTCCGCGATGTTTGGCTATATTGAACTTGCTGAGATGCGGGCAGGTAACGATAAAAAACTACGCAACCATCTCACCAATGCACTTACCGGAGCCCACAGGGCCAGAGACCTGGTACATCAAATCCTCACCTTCAGTCGCAAGTCTGATCAACAAAAGAAACCTTTCCCCCTAGCCATTATTGTCAAAGAAGCCGTCAAGTTGTTACGTTCATCCATTCCGGCGACAGTTGAGATTACACAGGATATCCAAAGCCAGGCGGTCATTGTAGCGGATCCAACCCAGATCCACCAGGTCGTGATGAATCTCTGCACCAACAGTTATCATGCCATGGAAGATACCGGCGGTTCCCTGACCATCAGCCTCTATGATCGGGAGGTAGAGGAAAACCAAAGGATATCGACAAGTGGAGAGATATCACCGGGAAAATATGTGGTTCTGGAAATCACGGATACAGGCTGCGGAATTACCAAAGAGACCCAGTTAAAAATTTTCGAGCCCTATTTCACCACCAAAGCCAAGGGTAAGGGGACGGGCCTGGGCCTCGCACTGGTTCATGGCATCATCAGTTCGTGCCAAGGAAAAATCGAAGTCAACAGCTCGATGGGAACCGGATCCTCTTTTCGAATATTTCTACCGGCAGTGGAGAGGGATACCGATCAAAAAGCCCTGGAAACAGTATCGTCCCTTCCTCAAGGTGCAGGGCAAAAAATCATGTTGGTCGATGACGAGGAACCTGTACGTGACATTTTGAGCAGCTTTCTACAAGAGTCCGGCTATACGGTTTTTACGTTTGCCAGCGGCCGTGAAATGCTCGATGCCCTGGACCGGAATAGAAATTACCACCGAGGCCCTGAAGATCAAACCGGAACTGATCATCATCCTCTGCACAGGGTACAATGCTGATCTCGGTCAACAACAGATCAGGGACATTGGCATCCATTGTGTCATCCAGAAACCGGTACAACGAAGGCAATTCCTGCGTATCATTTACGACGCCCTGTCCTGACAACATCATGGCCCATAGAACATTATTTCCTGCTACGCCTCAGAATACAAGGAAAGTTTTCTGACCAGCAATTTGTGGAGCTCTTCCCGCCGGTCGTGAAGTACATCTTGCTCACCCCTTGTTGCGGCATAGAAAAAACGTTCACAGACCTTGAGTTCATTTCTCGGCCATTCTTTCGTCACGCCCTGTTCCAACATCTCTGATTGCTCAACGGTAAGTTCCTGGGGGTAATCGCGACGACCATGGGCCCAGTTGATAATACCGCTGTAAAACAACAGCGCTCGATCCATTAATATATACATGAGCTGAATATTATTCACCGGTCCCATTATAAGCTGTTGGTGGTCCAACTTCATACCGAGTAAACGCACACCGGACAATAGGCTTTTGCCCTTCAAGGCCGTACCAGCGGCTCCCAGTACACCTCCCAAGGTAGAGAACACGCCAAAGGTAACACCAGCTGTTGCAAGATCAACGCCGGCTCCCATAGCCGCTCCACCAAGGGCGCCGGTCATTATCAGCTGTTTTCTACTCAAACCGAGAAACTGCCAGGTCTTCTCACTGAAGAGATCCTGTTGGAGAATGGAATGTTCTGAAAGTTGCAGATTAAAAATATTGTGTTTGAACAGGTTTCTCATCTTGAGATGGGTCGCGCGTTCTTTTTTACTGACAAATCGCCCAAAAGATTCCTCCAGGTTCAACCGTACCTCTTCTTCATTTCAGCGCTGTTGTTTTGCGAAAAGCAAGCACTTCGGCTAGCAACCTTGTAATCAGATCGGCGCTCTGATGATTTCGAGCCGCCCAGTCTTTTTTAAAAACCGCAAGGACCAACTCCAGCACCTCTTCAATGGTCTGGTCTATACTCTTCAGGCTTTCCAGCAGGGCAATACGCTGGGCATAGGTGGCCTGGATCGAATTAAAAATACGAATCGCATTAAAATGTTTGCGAAATTCAGCCTGCCAACTGGCGAGGAAATCGGAGTCATCTTCTTTGCTGTTCAGTATCGCCATCCGAGGACGACCGGTCAGGCGAAGAATCTCCATTTCCGCCCGATCCATATTGCGAATCGGTCGTGATCCATCCACGACCAAAATAATCCCGGCCCCATCAATTAACGGTTGCAACAGCTGGCAATCATCATGAAAAGCCGGGTTATCGGCATGGGCGGCAACAAAGTCCGTCAACAATTGTTCATCCGGCCCCTGGTAATCCTGCATCCACTGCAGGGTACGTCGAGGATTCTGAAATCCAGGCGTATCAATAAAGGCAATCACTTCCCGGCCATCAATTATGACCGGAAAACGGCGACACTCTCTTGTTTCGCCCGGTATAGGACTGACACGGACACTATCATCTTCAGCCAGGGTTGACAGTACGGAAGATTTCCCCTCATTGGGGTGACCGACCACCGCAAATTCGGGCACTGGAGAGTTCATGACCTCACCAATTGAAGACATTGTAGATAAGGATCTCCCAGCATAACCAGCTTCTGTTGCCAAATAGAATAGTCCTGTTCGCGCACCTCCGTAAAAATGGTCTCTGCTGTGGGTTTTCCTATCAACAGGATACCGAGCAGTACCTTTTCCCCTACCGAACTCCGGAGCTCGCGCACGAAAGAAAAAAACTCCTCAATCGGCGGTTGCCAGGCCTCCTGCAGAAGAAGTATTGAGGCATTTCCAGACAACACGTTCTGTCCAATGAACTCCAGATTTTTTTGTTCCTCGTTACCTTCCCCCTGGATACGAAGACAATGCTTAATTTGCATACCAAGTCTTTTCCTGACCAAACGGGAAAATTCTTCCCCAACGCAATCATCAAAAATCTCATCAGGGATCAATGCAAGTACCTGATCGCAGAAAACCACTGGCCCATCATTGGCCTCGGGTTCTGGTACTCTTTCTACTACCGGGGAAGTTTTTGCCTCTTTCTTGGATTCAGTGGAAAGACGAGGCGTCAGCATGCGATGGAGCAGCTGTTGCTGAAGGGCCGTATTAAATTCCAGCCGGTCAAGGAGTGACCGGTTGACAAACCAGCCGGTCGTCAACAGACAAATCCTTGGCAAAAGCCCATACACGGCAACGGCAAAACAGAGAAAAGGCCACCAGGAAACCAGATCTCCGGTAGCCAGATGGTAGATGCCCTCTTTGAGAATCATCTGACTTCCCTCAATCTGGGCCAGATCTGGGTGGGCAATTCCAGCAGGCAAAGCCCAGGACCAGGGCAAAGCAATCAGTTGTACCAGGCGATAGACTGTCTCGGCGCCCGGTTGCAGTGTCGACTGCCAACCAAAGGCAACATCCTTGCCAACAACAGTCAACAATGTAGCAGCCAGCACCCCGAGGTTAAACCCGGTGCCGGCAAGCTGTATACGGATGAAAAACGGCAAAGCAAGGAGGGCACCATATACCTTTCTTTGTTGTTGAAGCCGACTGAATAATCCGGTGAGGAGCCTGTGAGTATTTCCATTTCCGGACAAACGGCCAAGTTTTGCGATTAACAGGAAAATGCCTTTACGCAGAAGAGTATGGGTAACAGGGAAAGGATCATGCCTTGCAATACGGGCGACCACGCAGGAGATCAACAAGGCGAATAGAAGAAAAAACTGCGTGCCAACAAAGAGACCAAGAAACGTCGAGACATTGATCGGGGTCGTTCCAGAATAACGAAGAAGCAACTGGGCCATTCCCCAACCGGCAATCAATGCCAGTAAAAAAAGTCCCCAAGCGGATATCCGGATCAACTCTTGAAATAGCCTGCCCGGCAGCACCACACCATCGGTGTTCTTCTGATAGAAGTCCAGTCGACGCCTGGCCAACCATTGATGGAGTAGGCTGCCTCTGTCTATGGAGGGTGCATTCTGTTGGCAGGAATCTTTGATCTGCAGATATATTGCCCGATCCCGTTCAGCAAGTCGACCCTCCGCAGCTCCTCCAACCAATTCCTGGTCGCGACTCAAAAAATATTCCAGATCAAGGAGGTCAGCCGACGACCACTGCTGCCTCATGAGAAGGGCCTCGTCAGTACTATCAAACAGGTGGCAAACATCCGTACGACCGACTACTCAGCAACAACAATAGAATTTCGCACAACATATTTGACCAGATCAACCGTTTTTTTCATTTTGAATTTTTTCAGCAACTTAGCCCGGTGATGATCTATGGTACGTGGGCTCAGACAGAGAATTTCTGCCATCTGCTTACTTGTATGCCCTTTGACTACCAGCTGCAGCACCTCCCGTTCTCGATCCGTTAACTGGATAATGGGCATATCCCGATGATCGCGAAATGCCAAGATCATTTCATTGGTAACCTCACTGGATAACTGCGGCGAGACGTAGGTTTTTCCTGATTGCACTGTACGAATGGCCGTTAAGAGTTCGGTGTCGGAATCATCTTTCATCAGGTAGCCGTGAGCACCGGCTGATATTGCATTATAAAAATACTGACTGTCTCTATGCATGGTCAGCATGAGAATACGGACCCGGGGGTATTTTTCAACCACCTCGCGCACCGCGTCAATCCCGTTGACCAGCGGCATGGAGATATCCATCACGATAAGCTCAGGTTGGTCTTGACGAAGAAAAGTCATCAGTTCCTTGCCATCACCTGCTTCACCAATAACCTGGATATCAGATTCAAGTTCAATAATCGTCTTCAATCCTTTTCGGATCAGACTATGGTCATCAGCAATAATGACACGATAGGGACTGTTTCTCATAAGTTCTTTTTTGCATTAAAATTGATGGACTCGTAAAAAGTCCAAAACCCTGTTTGCAGAGTACGGAACTACAATAAATTATAATCTTTCCGCTGTCGGTGGTGAGGCTTTTTACGACACCGACAAATTTCAGGGAGTAAGACATATGAGCACCACGAACCTGCACTATTTGTTTTGGCCGTGGCCGGGTAACCTGGTAACGCCATGCTCGTTTATTTGAACCGTAGACTGACAGGACAGTGGTCGGAACCAAGCACTTCTTGATGGATGGCAGCGTCTATAACACGTCCTCGACTGCCAGGGTCGACCACAAAATAATCAATACGCCAGCCAATATTTTTTTCTCGGGCATTAAAACGGTAACTCCACCACGTATATTGTTCCGGCTCTTTATTCACCAATCGAAAGGTATCCACATAACCAGCATGGACAACTTCATCCATCCAAGCCCGTTCAAGTGGAGAAAAACCGGGGTTCTTCTCGTTCGCTTTCGGGTTGGCCAGGTCAATTTCCTTATGGGCCACATTGAGGTCCCCACAGAGAACCACCGATTTTTTTTCGCTTAGCCGATCCATAAAGGAAAGAACTGCGTCGTTGAACTCCTGCTTAAAGGCAATACGTTTAAGTTTTGGTTGCGCATTGGGAAAATACACATTAATGAAAAAAAAATCATCAAATTCCAGGGTCAACACACGCCCCTCGGCATCAAAGGCTTTCTTACCAAGACCGTATATTACATTTTCCGGTTTCTTCCTGCTGAAGACCGCGGTACCGGAATACCCTTTTTTCTGTGCCGGATACCAGAACGTTTGATACCCAGACATGTTTATTATCTCATCGGGCAGCTGATCAGGCAATGCCTTTATTTCCTGCAGTGCAAAGATGTCGGCATTCAACTCGTGAAAGATATCGAGGAACCCCTTTTTCAGGGCCGCACGCAGTCCATTTACATTCCAGGAAACAAAGGTTCGTCCACCGTCATCGGCTGGTATATTATTTTTTTGATCGCGAACCGTGCGAGGTGTCACGCCAATCTGCGGACAGAAGTCACTGAGTACACAACGATCGCAATGCGGCAGCCGTGGTTTGCAACACCCTTGACCAAAGGCCACCAGGATGGAGTTAATTCGAATCCAATACTGCTTGGGAAGTTTATCCCGCAGGGCCATCTCGGTCTGCAAAGGAGTCTTGGTTTCGACATATCCCCAGATATTCATAATCCGGTGGACATGGGTATCCACACAGATCGCGGGTTTGTCAAAGGCAACCGCAACGACCAAATTCGCTGTCTTACGACCCACGCCAGGTAATTGGACAAGTTCCTCTATGGTGGCAGGCACCTTCCCAGAGAATTTTTCAAGCAAAATACCCGGTAGAGCGGCAAGATACCCCGCTTTGTTGCGGAAAAAACCGACGGGATAGATGATCTTTTCCAACTCGGCAACAGACAACCGGGAAAGTTCTGTAATGGTCTGGGCACGGGTAAACAGTCTGCGTGATGCCACAGCCGTAACCTCGTCTTTGGTTCGGGCAGAAAGAATGGTTGCAAGCAGGACCTTAAACGGATCTTTCGTCTGGGCCGCAATAAGGTCTACTACCGGAACCTGATAACCGGTAACTTCTTTTTCTAGCCGGGCAACGGCAAGTTCAATGTCAAAGGCCATGGATAATTAATAAACGTTGAATGGAACAGAATAATTCCGGCAAGATACCAGATGTATTCAAGAGTCGCAACACTGGAGCCCGTACACTTACGATCCTGTTCTCCTCTGTTACAACCAATGAGAATGGCTGCAACAATCAAATATATATTTTTTCCTCCCCGGTGCGGTTAGCTGAAATCTGGCCAGGCAAGAGCTCGCTGAACTATCGGATCATCGGCATGAAAGATGCAGTAGTGTGAGCCACACCACTAAAGTGTATCATACTGTGCAACAACAGTGCTCTTTATGATACACTTGTGTAGCATTAATCCTACACAAGTGTTGCTTAACGACAGCATCCGAGAAGGACCGTTCATGATCGACAGGCTACAAGAATCAACAAGGGTTATAGAATTATTTAAGCAACGCACCGCTCTGCTCCGGGCTATCAGCGAAGTCAATTCCAATGTTTCCATACAGGGAGAAGACGAAATTCTTGAAAGATGCTGTAAAATACTCATTGCCAACGAACACTATTGTTTGGTCTGGGCGGGACGGCGAGATAAAGACGACACCACTATAATGCCGATTGCTGCAATCAACTCAGTAAAGATCGAAAACCGCGACTGCATGCGGCTCATCCAGGAAGTAGTGCTTGACATGGATGACTCCAATCCGGCCGCCAGGGCACTGCAAAAAGGTTCGCCCGTACTCATCCAGGACATTACCAGAGAAGAGGAACAATCACCCTTAGGTAAAGTTGCGCGGGAAACAGGGTTTCAGTCCTGCCTTTCCTGGCCGCTTATCTATAAACAGCGCGAATACGGCGTCCTGACCATCCACTCAGAGGTAAAAAACTGTTTCCAAGGCCCTGAACTTGACTTTCTCGGTAGTGTTGTCGCCGACATCTCCCTGGCACTCTATTCACAGGAGACATCACAATATCTCCAGGTTGAACGGGACTTTAATCAGGAACTGGTGGATACAGTTCAAGGGTTGCTGGTATCCGTTTCACCCGGTGGCAAAGTCCTGTCGATGAATCACAAGGCCGAACAAATCACTGGCTTCAGCCAACAGGAAGTCATCAATGGACAATGGACCGAGATCCTGCTTGCTCCCGAAGATCAGAAAAAAAACCAACACAGTGTTGCACATGCGCTACAGAACAACTTACCTGATATCAATTTTCAGGCATCCCTCGTTACACGTGGAGGAGACAAACGGGTTATTGACTGGCATGGTTCATTCAGGCCGAACATTACCAAGGGTAAAGTCGGGATGGTGCTGTTTGGCATAGACAAAACAGACCAGATCAAAACAGACCAGACACTCCATCAAGTGCTTGCCCAGTGGGAAAATATTTTTTCAACTATACAGGATCCAGCCTTGATCGTCTCGGCGGACAATATCATTCTTGACGCGAATTCAGCCACATTTACCGCTGCTCGAAAACCACGACAGGAAATTATCGGCAAGCGCATCTGTCAAATACTGCATGGGGAACAAAAAGCGAAAAACAGTTGCCCCCTGGAGACTCTTGTGAGAGCAGGGAAAAGCAGAATCATTGAAACAGAACTGCAAGGTTTTAATGGACAGTACATGTTAACAATCAGTCCACTTTCTTCCGGGCAGGGAGATCTTCGCTTGTTGGTGGCTCGGGATCTCACCGATGAGGCTCTTTCAAAAGCCGAGGCCATGCGGGCAGCGCAGCTTGCCTCAATAGGCGAATTGGCAGCCGGTGTTGCCCATGAAATAAATAATCCAATAAACGGCATTATTAACTATGCCCAACTACTCCTTGACGACCTCGCAAATGAGGGCACGAACTCGCAACATTCCGAAAAATTAAAGCAAATTATTGTCGAAGGTACACGAATCGGTTCCATTGCCCACAAACTGCTCGATTTTGCACGTGGCCACGAGGAGCGATTCGAAGCAGTTACAATCAACCAACTTGTTGATGACTGCCTCGATCTGGTCGGTCATCAGCTGATGAAAGACGGCATTGCTATAATGGTCGATCTCCAGAAACAGCTCCCAACAATTACTTGCAACAGACAGCAGATACAACAAGTCCTTCTCAATATATTCTCCAATGCCCGTTATGCGTTGAACAAAAAATATAACGCCCCTGACCCGAAAAAGTCCATCATCTTGACCGCTGAAGAAACAATACACGACCAAACCCCTTACCTCACCCTAACCATTACCGACTATGGCACCGGCATTGAACATGATCTTATGGATCGGCTGTTCAACCCATTTTTCTCTACCAAACCAAAAGGAGAGGGAACCGGTCTCGGCCTAAGTATCAGTCATGGCCTTATCCAGGATAACAATGGATTCCTTCGTGTTCAAAGTAAATTCGGCGAATACACATCTCTCATTGTCGGTCTACCGACACATCAACCCACAGGAGAAAAAAATGGCAGGTAAATGGAAAGTCATTTCAGGCATTACAGGTTCGTTTCTGCTCAGCGGCGTTCTGCTTATCTTTATAGACTATCTGCAAATGAAGAACATGGCCGAGGGCCACAATCTACCGGTCACCCTCTGGTCCATACTGGTACTTGCCGCGCTTCTCCTCTGCACATTGGTTCTCATCAACAACGGATGTCGTGGCATCTCGAAAGAAGTTGACAGGTACAAACAACAACTCATTGACACAGACAATGCCTTAAAAGAGGCTCAAGCAGAATTTAATGAAACCGTGGAACGGCGTACATTTGAAATCTCTGTAATCAACGCGTCGCTGAACCGTGAAATTGCCGAACGAATCCAAGCCGAATCCGCAAGCAAACAATTGCAACGAAGGATGGGGCTTATCCTGGAATCAGCCGGGGAGGGAATTTTCGGTTTGGATACAGACGGCAATGTGACTTTTGTCAACAAAGCCGCCACCAAAATGCTCGGTTGGACAGTCGAGGAAATGATTGGACAATCACACCACAACATGGTCCATCATACCCATGAAGATGGCAGCCACTACCCCATTGATAAATGTCCCATCCAAATGGCCTATAGAGACGGTAAAATCTACCGTATGGACGACGATATCTTCTGGACCAGGGACAACCAGAGTTTTCATGTCGAGTATGTCAGCACCCCTATTCTCGAACGGAAGAAACTTGTTGGTGCAGTGGTTGTGTTTTCCAACATCAGCCATCGATTGAAGGCGGAAGAAGAAAAAGATAAATTGCAACGAAG
>CALZIH010000130.1 GCA_945787305.1 uncultured Desulfobulbaceae bacterium
GACCAGTCAACGAAAGAAATCGTTGAGACAGCTCGACGGACAGGTGCCACTGTTGCCGGTCCTATTCCGCTGCCGACCAGTATAAATAAATACACGGTTCTTCGTTCACCACATGTGAATAAAAAATCAAGAGAACAGTTTGAGATGCGTACCCATCGCCGTCTTCTTGATATTCTTGAACCGACCCAACAGACTATTGATTCATTAATGAAACTTGAACTGTCTGCCGGCGTTGATGTGGAGATCAAGCTTCCCTGACACTGCTGAAGGTACAGTCAGGGGGTCAAAAGGGTAATTGAAGGACTACGGGTAAAGAAATGCCGAAAACAAAAGGAATACTTGGACGAAAAATAGGAATGACCAGGGTGTATAACGAAAATGGTCGGTCAATTCCTGTCACCGTTATAGAGGCGGGTCCGTGTACCATATTGCAAAAGAAAACAGTTGCAAAAGAAGGCTATAATGCCATCCAGGTGGGTTTTCTTGAAAAGAAACCAACCCGTCTGAGTAAACCGGAAACCGGTCATTTCAACCGTTCCGGTGGAAAAGGATTTTATCATATACGTGAATTCAGGGTTACCGACCCGGAAGCTTATGATCTTGGTCAGGAAATCAGCCTCAACGAAGTAGTACAAGTTGGTGATAAGGTTGACATAACTGGTAAGGTAAAGGGTCGAGGTTTTCAGGGTGTTATTAAACGGCACGGCTTTGCCGGCGGTAAAGCATCCCATGGATCCGGATTTCACAGGGCACCTGGTTCAATAGGGTGTTCAGCCTATCCGGGTCGGGTAATGAAAGGGAAAAAACTTCCCGGCCAGATGGGAAACAATAAGGTAACCCAGAAAAACTTGACTATTGTAGATATTAGAGATGACGAGAATGTTCTGCTTGTAGAGGGAGCTGTACCCGGCGCGAAAAACGGGTTGCTGAGCATCTTTACTAAAGCATAGATTTCCATCTGCTGTTGAAGGAGAAACACATGGCAGTCTGCGATATTGTTAACAGCTCCGCTGAAAAGGTCGGAGAAGTAGAGCTCAATGAAGCTCTGTTTAATGTAGAAGTTAAAACCAGTGTCCTGCACGAGGTAGTGTGCATGCAGAGAGCGAATCGTCGGGCCGGAACCGCCTCGACGAAAACTCGAGGCGAGGTACGTGGTGGTGGTGCAAAACCATGGCGTCAAAAAGGAACCGGACGTGCACGAGCCGGATCACGCAACTCACCCATTTGGAGGGGCGGCGGGGTAACATTTGGTCCTAAACCAAAAGATTACAGCTACCAACTGCCTAAAAAGGTTCGTCGACTTGCACTGCGCATGGCACTTTCCGCTCGCAATGCAGAGGGGAACATGATTGTTGTGGACAGTTTAGCCATGCCGGAAATCAAAACTAAAAATTTTGTACAGATTATGCAAAATTTCCAGTTTGACGATTGTCTGATTGTAACTGCAGGAGAAAATCCTGTAGTGGCAAAATCAGCTAAGAATGCAGTTGGCTATAAGGTTCTACCGGTTGCCGGCTTGAATGTTTACGATATCCTCAAGCATTCCAAGCTGATGCTTGTACAGGAATCCATAGCCCAGCTTGAAGAGAGGTTGATGGTATGAAGGTTCTGTATGAAGTTGTAAAGA
The DNA here is from genome assembly GCA_945787305.1 of uncultured Desulfobulbaceae bacterium. Classification (GTDB taxonomy): domain Bacteria; phylum Desulfobacterota; class Desulfobulbia; order Desulfobulbales; family Desulfobulbaceae; genus DRLX01. Next base: position 1,628 of record CALZIH010000130.1, read on the forward strand.
GCCCCTGCCTGACTGAAAAAAGTAATGCGCTCCAGGAGATGCAGGGAACTGTTGTCTTTAAGGTTGATCCGCGTGCAAACAAAATAGAGATCAAGCAGGCCGTTGAAAACCTGTTTAATGTCAAGGTTGCCAGTGTAAAAACAGCCAACATGCGTGGAAAACAAAAAAGAGTAGGTATCAAATCCATGGGCCGGACCAACGATTGGAAAAAAGCCTATATCACCCTGTCAGAGGGAGAAATCAACTTTCTTGACGAGTTGTAGGCCGATTTTCTGATAGGTAATAAAAGCTCCTACTGAGACAAGCTAACAGGAATAACAATGGCAATAAAGACCCACAAACCAACATCACCGGGAAAAAGACATCAGGTATCGATTCACAACCCGGATATATCTGCTAAGAGACCAGAAAAGTCACTCGTTACACCCTTAAAGAGTAGTGGTGGTCGAAACAACTATGGTCGAATTACGACTAGACATCGTGGCGGCGGACATAAACGAAAATATCGGATGATCGATTGGAAACGGAACAAAACCGGAATAGCAGCAACCGTTTCCGCAATCGAATATGACCCTAACCGTTCCGCGCACATTGCTCTATTAACATATAGCGATGGAGAGAAACGTTACATTCTGGCCCCGAACAACATTACAGTCGGCGATACGATCATGGCTGGGGCCGATGTCGATATCAAGCCAGGCAATTGCCTGCCCATGGTCAATATTCCCCTCGGTACCATTATCCACAACGTGGAAATGAAAATCGGCAAGGGGGCGCAATTAGTACGATCTGCCGGTGCATCTGCACAGCTCATGGCCAAAGATGATGATTTTGTCTTGGTTAAGCTGCCTTCTGGCGAAGTTCGCCGGTTCCGCAAAGAATGCAGAGCCTGTATAGGTGCGGTAGGGAATTCAGAACACGGAAGTGAAAAATTAGGTAAGGCCGGCCGATCCCGTTGGAAAGGACGTCGTCCTTCTGTTCGTGGTGTTGCTATGAACCCAATCGATCACCCCATGGGTGGCGGTGAAGGAAAAAGCTCTGGTGGGCGTCACCCATGTACGCCATGGGGAATACCAACCAAAGGGTTCAAGACAAGGAAACGGAAAGGTTCCGACCGGGATATCATCACCAAGCGCTAGCATTATCAGGAGAATAAAACAATGGCTCGTTCAGTAAAAAAGGGTCCCTTTGTAGATGATCACCTCTTTAAAAAGGTCGAACAGGCCCAGGAGTCAGGATCTCGCAAGGTTATCAAAACCTGGTCGAGACGATCAGATATTATACCGGATATGGTCGGATTGACCTTTGCCGTTCATAACGGTAAAAAATTCATTCCGGTTTATGTTTCTGAAAATATGGTTGGCCATAAGCTCGGAGAGTTTTCTCCGACCCGTACATATTATGGGCATACCTCAGACAGGAAGAGTCGGTAAAGACTGATCGCTGAAGGTAACGATAAGGAGCTACACGATGGAAACTAAAGCCGTCGCAAAATATATTCGCATTTCTCCACAGAAAACTCGGCTGGTTGCTGATGTTGTCCGTGGAATGGATGTAGAGACAGCCATTACCACCCTGCGTTTCATGCCGAAAAAGGCAGCGCGTATACTGCGAAAAGTTATAGAATCCGCAGTGGCAAATGCTGATCAAATGGAAACAATTGATGTGGATAGCCTGTACGTCAAGAATATTCATATTGATGGTGGACCAAGCCTGAAACGGTTTCGTCCACGGGCAATGGGACGGGCAACACGTATTATTAAGAGAACCAGTCACATTACCGTGATTGTTGATGAGGCCTGAAAGGACTCCTCAACGCCACGCACTATATATAATTATAGAGATCAACAGTTAGAGGGAACGGAGGAACACCTTGGGTCAAAAAGTTAATCCCATAGGATTGCGGTTGGGCATAACCCGCTCTTGGGAATCTATCTGGTATGCGAATAAGAAAGACTATGCTGTCAATCTGTATCAAGATCAAAAGATACGGAATTATTTGAAAAAGCGTCTTTACCATGCCGGAATTGCAAGGATCATAATCGAGCGAACCGGTGAGAAAATTCGGGTTAAACTGTTTACTGCCCGCCCTGGCATAGTTATCGGTAAAAAAGGTTCGGAAATTGAACTGCTTAAAAAAGATCTTGAGCGGAAATTCGGCAGAGAATGTCTTATTGATATCCAGGAAATACGTCGTCCTGAAGCTGATGCACAGCTTGTTGCCGAAAATATTGCCATGCAGCTCGAACGCCGCATTGCCTTTCGAAGAGCCATGAAAAAATCAATCAACTCCGCCCTTCGTTTTGGTGTCAAAGGAATAAAGATTTCCTGCGCCGGCCGTCTAGGCGGTGCTGAAATGTCCAGGACTGAATGGTTTAAAGAGGGCAGGGTACCTTTGCACACTCTCCGCGCCGATATTGATTACGGTACTGCTGAAGCAAAAACAACCTACGGCATTATCGGTGTCAAGGTATGGATATTTAAAGGTGAGGTCCTCTCTGATACAGAGATGTCCATTGACCAGTAATTATTTACCCCTGAATTTAATTGATGTATTGAATTCAATGTGACTAGGGGTCTCCAACAGGAGCTATAGACAATGTTAAGTCCACGAAAGGTAAAACACAGAAAACAGCATAAAGGCCGTATGCGGGGTAATGCTCAACGCGGTTCTGATCTTGCTTTTGGTGATTACGCTCTTAAAGCTATAGGGTGTGGCCGGTTGAGTGCGCAACAACTAGAAGCCGGTCGTGTTGCCATCAACAGAAAGGTAAAGCGTGGCGGTCAGATGTGGATTCGAGTGTTTCCAGATAAACCTATTACCAAGAAGCCTGCCGAAACCAGAATGGGTAAGGGTAAAGGGGCTCCTGAATACTGGGTTGCCACCATCAGGCCTGGACGGGTGATCTATGAGTTGAAAGGTGTTCCAGAGGAACTTGCCATCGAGGCATTACGTCTTGCAAGCTACAAGTTTCCCTTTCCGACCAAGGTCATCACAAGGAGCACGACGATATGAAGACTAAAGAACTTCGTGAGTTGAGTCCAGAGGACTTGAGGAAGAAAGAGCAGGATGTCCGTGAAGACCTTTTTAAGTTGAAGTTTCAACACGGTATCCGTAGACTTGAAAACCCAGCTCGTTTAACATTGCTGCGCCGGGACATTGCCCGGATTAAGACAGTTATGACAGAACAAGCTAATCAATAGTATTTTCAATACTGTTGCAACGAACTACTTCACTGGACCGAAAGAATGAGTGATAAGACCAAAAAAACCCAGCAGGGTTCTGTAATAAGTAACGGGATGGACAAAGGTATTGTTATCCTGGTTGAGCGTAAGGTGCGACATAAACTCTACGGTAAATATATACGCAAAAACGTCAAGTATATGGCCCACGATGAAGCCAATACTTGTAATGTTGGGGATACTGTATTGATTGAAGAGTGTCGACCACTTTCAAAGAATAAACGCTGGCGACTTTTAAGCATACTTGAGCGTGCTGAGTAAAGATTTTCCCAGCAGGTATTAATTGTCAGTAAATTGAATGTTTCTCAGGTGAAACCATGATTCAAACCGAAACCGTACTCAACGTGGCCGATAACTCCGGTGCCAAAAAGGTGCTCTGTATCAGGGTGCTTGGCGGGACCAGGAGACGATATGCAAGTATCGGTGACGTTATTGTTGTAACAGTGAAAGAAGCTATTCCGCACGCCAAGGTCAAGAAAGGTGACGTGGTTGACGCTGTTGTTGTCCGGACGAAAAAGGAACTGAAAAGACCGGAGGATACGACGGTTAAATTCGATGAAAATGCAGCTGTGCTGCTTTCCGGAACCGGCGAACCTATAGGAACCCGTATTTTTGGTCCGGTCGCCCGGGAACTTCGTTCGCTTGGATTCATGAAAATTATATCTCTTGCTCCAGAAGTACTGTAGATTTGACTGATCAAACGTATTTTACGGTTATTTAAAGACAAGAGGGATTAAAGAGGCATTATGATGCGGCAAGGACAAACGAGTCTGAGGATCAATGATCAGGTTGAGGTAATCGCCGGTAAGGATAAGGGCCGTGTTGGCAAAATCCTTAAGATAGACAAGAAGGAAAATCGTGCGATTGTTGAGCGGATCAATATGATAAAAAAACATCAAAAACCGGTCGATGCAACACAACCCGGCCAAATTATTGACCGCGAGGCATCGGTTCATATCTCTAATCTGATGCTGGTTTGTCCGGAATGTACAGAAACTGTACGAACCGGAAAGAAGCATCTTGAAGATGGAATTAAGGTACGGGTCTGTAAGCGTTGCGAAGCAACTATCGAAACCTCAAAGAAATAGACAATCGTACTGGTTACGGAGTACAGAATGGCAACACTAAAAGAACATTACGAACAGAATTTGCGACCGCAGCTGCAAGAAAAGTTTAGCTTTACCAATGTAATGGATATTCCTAAGGTTGAGAAAGTTGTTCTCAACATGGGCCTTGGTGAAGCTGTACAAAATCCAAAGATTGTAGAAAAGGCAGCCAGTGAGCTCACCTCGATAGCCGGACAGAAAGCGGTGGTCACCAGGGCGAAAAAATCCATTGCTACCTTTAAGCTGCGCGAAGGGATGCCAATCGGTGCACGGGTTACCCTGCGCCAGGAACGTATGTATGATTTTCTTTCCAAATTGGTCAATATTGCCCTGCCGCGAGTTCGTGACTTTCGTGGGATCTCACCGAAGGGATTTGATGGAAATGGAAATTATTCCATGGGCGTCACCGAGCATCTGATATTCCCTGAAATTGACTATGACAAGATCGATAAGATCAGGGGCTTAAATATTACCATAGTGACAACGGCAAAAAATGACGAGCAGGGGAGAGAACTTCTTTCACTGATTGGCATGCCGTTTAAAAAGAAATAACATACTTAAAACAACTGCATCACTGCATTGCACAGGAGGAAGCTGTGGCAAAAAAATCACTGATTGCCAAGGCCGGACGTACACCGAAGTTTAAGGTTCGTTCATATAATCGTTGTCCACTTTGTGGCCGCCCCAGAGGCTATATTCGCAAATTTGGTATCTGTAGATTGTGTTTCCGTAAACTTGCATCCCAGGGCGAACTGACCGGGGTGACCAAGTCAAGTTGGTAACCACCTGCAAAAATTGTTTAAGCTGTACACGGATAAACCGTGTATTCGAAGTGATATTGAAAAGAGGTAACGTCTCATGTCTATGAGTGATCCACTGGCTGATATGCTCACTCGCATAAGAAACGGAGTGAAGGCCCGATTTGATGCAGTAGATATACCGCTCTCCAAACTCAAAGTTGGTGTAGCTAAAGTATTGAAAGATGAAGGGTATATAACCGATTATAACATCATCGACCAAGGCGTTCAGGGGACACTTCAGGTTAATCTGAAATACGGACCCAACAACGAGATGGTAATTACTGGTATTCGCAGAGCGAGCAAACCCGGACTCAGGCAGTACAAGAAAAGCCAGAATATTCCAAAAGTAATGAATGGGCTCGGAATCGGCATACTGTCAACCTCCCGCGGAGTTCTGACCGATCGTCAAGCACGTGAGATGAATATCGGTGGTGAATTGCTGTGCGAAGTGTGGTAATTGCGCTTTATTTGGAAAACAGGAGATAGATCATGTCCAGGATTGGAAAACAACCTATTCCGGTACCAGGAGGAGTTAAGGTTGAAATACAGGGAACACACATCAAGGTAACCGGTAGTAAGGGAAGCCTCGAACGTGATATACGACCTGAAATAGATATAAAGCAAGAAGGGGATGAGCTTGTTCTCACACCCAAGGGAAACAGTAAACGTGTGATGGCCTTTTGGGGGTTGACCCGTTCACTTATTTCCAACATGGTCGATGGAGTTGAAAAGGGTTTTGAAAAAAAGCTTATTGTTGAAGGTGTAGGCTACCGGGCAAATGCTTCCGGTTCTAACCTGACGCTTAGTGTAGGCTATTCTAATCCGGTTGAATTCACATTGCCCGAAGGTGTCGCTATCAATGTCGACAAAGACAATAGTATTACCCTCTCCGGAATAGATAAGGAGCTGGTGGGTATGACAGCGGCGCAGATCAGACAGATTCGTAAACCTGAACCATATAAAGGCAAAGGAATACGGTATATTGACGAGCATATCGTACGCAAGGTTGGTAAGTCCGGCGCTGCAGCTGCTTGATAAGAGAATAGAGGTTAAACAAGAGCATCATGGCAAAGACAAGTGCAAAACTCACTGCTCGCAGAAAAAGAATAAAGCGTATCAGGAAA
>CALZIH010000131.1 GCA_945787305.1 uncultured Desulfobulbaceae bacterium
AGGAGCGTCATGCCTGTTATTCCAATTGAAAAAAATATATGCATTCGCATAACTCTTTATCCCTCCCCTTCCTGGTAATAGGTTACCGAGAATCTTGACGACCCGTCTCTCCAAAGACCTGTTGTATTCAGTCACCTCTAGCAGTGACAAGTAATCGATTTCAGGCAGGATAGCCGAGAGAGGGACAACATCCGGGCGAGGTGGAGGAAACAAGCTCCATTTTTTGCCCGCCGTCGCCTTCGTTGACTGGTATTCTTTACAATCCACCTCAAAGCAACCTAATCACAGTGTTATAATCCCAATCTGAGATAGAGCGCTAGACGACAGACTTCGTAAGAACACCTACAAAACAGGAAGATGGAAGTCAAGGGTTTTAAGGGTAAACGCCAGGAGCAATGTACTGCACCTCCCACTGCAAAAGAAAAAGAAAAGAAAAAAGGTCTGGTTTAATTTTCAATGTCAAGACAGGGTGATTTAAATTGATTCATCCTCAGGGCTCTTATTTTTAGATCACAAGGACGCTTGCACGGACAGTAATGTTCAAGTTTCTCACACAAGCCTGCGGTCAAAGAGAAAAGTTGTATAAATCGAAAATGTTATATGCTTCTCTCGTTTTTTTGAGTGGCGTTTACGGCTACTGCAGCGCTTCTCGACCCATGGATATCACGCAGGAGTTTATTCGGGTTTTCTGTGAAATCGCCAAGCCCGTTTTTAGGGGTGTAGAACTCTTTGTTAAAGGTGGATATCAGGTTGAGATGTTCCCATCTGGTTATGTAGTATTCTATGAGCTCAGGTAGTTCATTGTATATTGTTGCATGTGGATTCGGGTCCTGGTAGCTGGACTGCAACAATTTTTTCGCCGACAGCGTCTGGCTTGTATAAAATTTTTCGAGAAATTGCAGTTCACCTGGCATCCGTGCCTCGATGCCTATTCGATTGAGTTTACCAACGAACCAGGAAATTACCTTCTTTCCGGTGAGGGCAAGAGGGTAGGGGAGATAAATATTTCGGGGTCTTTTCAGGCCCAACAGATCCCTGATGGTGAGAATGAGGTGGTCGAGTTCAACCGATTCGGGATCGGCAAAGTTATAGGTCTGGCCGCTAAATTCCTCTCTGTTATTGAGGATATGGTGGATAAAGGGGGCTACCTTGTCGGCGTTACTGTACGAGTGCTTGGTTCCTTTTTGGGTTAACAGAATCGGCATGGCCTGATCGGCGATGGAGTACAGCATCCGGTGAAACCCCTGGATTTTATGATCATGCTTGCCATAAACAATAAACAATCGGACAGTGGTATAGTCGAGGCCACGGGTCTTGGCCAAATGCTCAAGGCTCAATTCGGCCATGAGTTTCGATTTAGAATAATTTGACAAATCAGCGCTGAGAGGAAGTCGGTCTTGCTCGGAAAGGTTTGTGCCCATGGGCATGGTTGCCGCAGAGCTGAGGTGGATGTAGGGGATAGCATGCTCGATGGCGACTTCCGCCATGTTGAGGGCGCCGAGGTAGTTTGTTTCGTAGGCAAGTTGAGCATCGCTGTTTATGGCCGCGATGGCGGCGTTAATGATAAAATCAGGTTTGTATTTTTGAAAGTAGAGTGGGATGTCGTCCGGCTTGATCAGGCTGAGCCTTTTACTGTTTGGCGCCAGTATTTCTATATTATTGAGATTGGACTTAAAGTGATGAACCAGGGAGCCGCCAATCAGTCCTGATCCCCCAATAATAATACCGTATCCTCGTTGTCGTTCTCGTCCTGTGTCCTTTTCTGGAACCATCGTGCCTTGTCTGTTTTTAGGGGCGCAATACAGCTGTTATCATAAATCATTACACCATATGTCCGCCTGCATCCATTGAAATCTGGGTTGGCCGGTTTCTGCTACGTATCACTTCCTGACCTGGGCACAGGGGATAAAAGGTTGTTGCCCACCGTCATTCTCTTGATCGGCTCTTGCACTGATCGGGAACACATTCGTTATGGCAACCGAATATAAATTGAATAATATCATACTATGATAATCATAACTGCCTTTAATCTCAAGATATATAAAGTAATATCGCTCGCCTCTCCCCAGGCTTTATCATCTGAGGTCACAACGAGAGTGATGGGTTTGATGCGGTGTTGATGCATCTGGAGCGAAAAAGATACAGTTGAGCGTAAAACAGTTTGATAAAAAGAGAGGAAGGTTTTATGAACACAGGGCAAAAATGTTTGCGTTACGCCCACTGTGAAAATATGCCTGCCGTGTATTGGAGGAGTCTCAGGTTGAGAGTTGAGGGGGCAAGTCCCCTGGGCGGCAATGAGGTTACTCTCGCAAACAGTGAGCCCGCACCCTGTTCCCTAATCACAACCGATCAATATTTCGTAAATACAATGAAAATCAGCGCGTTTAGTGATTCACACACCATGCATCGACAGGTAGAGATCCCCGATGGTGATATCCTGATATTTGCCGGAGACATAAGCAATTGTAGAACCAGCCAGGATGTGTCGGATTTTAACAGTTTTCTTGGCACGTTACCGCACCGGCATAAAGTTGTTGTTGCCGGAAATCACGACCACCTGCTGGCGGGTGATCCGGATCGCGCGCAAGCATTGCTGCCGGAGGCAATCTATTTGCAGGATAAAGTGGCAGTTCTGGACGGCATTACGGTGTACGGTGCGCCCTGGCAGCCAAAATTCAACGATCGGGCTTGCGACGCCTTTGCCTTACCCAGAGGAAGGGCATTGGAGGAAAAGTGGGCCATGATACCGGATGGAGTTGATATCCTGGTTACCCATGCACCGCCCGCCGGGGTTATGGATCAGGATGGGCCGGTCTGCCATGGCTGTTCCGATCTTAACGATGCCATTCAGGTAAAACAGCCGACGCTGCATGTGTTTGGACATATCCATAACCGGCACGGCATTCTTAACGATGCGCAAACCACCTTTATGAATTGTAATGTTCAGCAAGGCGGATCTTCTCTACGCTCAGCATTATCCTTTCAATATGATCCACAGCAAAGAGCCATCAGTGCTTGTTAGCATCCGGTTGGTGTGGTGATCGGTTCTGGCCGACTCTCCTTCTTGTTGTCGGTGTCGCAAAAAGCCTCGCCACCGACAGCGGAAAGGTTATAACTCAGTGTATTTCGGTACAGTGTAAACGGCGTTTTTGACTTTTTGCGAGCCTATCTTATTGATTTTATTTTTTTATTTGTACAGAAACCTTTCCCTTCCAGGGAAACAGCATAGGCACCTGTTTGCAGTAGCTGTTGTAGACGGAGCCCAGTTCCAGGTGTAGTTTGCGTTCTTCAAGCAGGCTGCCGATAATGAGGTAGGCCGTGAGGATGGACCTGCAGAGAAGACCGGCATCGGTTATCGGTCCCAGGGCCCAGAGAAACGCTATACCGCCGCTGTACCAGGGATGGCGTATATATTGCAAAATTCCCGAGCAGCGAAAAGGCGTATGCCGGGACGGTTTGTTCCGGCGGTAGTCTCGCCATTGGCGTAGCCCCAGGAAAAAATCCATGTCATAGTTTTTCGCTCCATACCAGAACATGGCCAGGGCGTATAGCAGCAGGCATAACTGCAGCATTCTCCAGTATCCCTGCCAGGAAAAGAGCAGGTTTTGTGGAATCGTGTACTGGTAATAGAGAAGGGGGAGAAGGGTGAGAATGGAAAAGAGGATGTAGCCTATGCGGTACAGGCCATAATACAAACCTCCTTTTTGCCTGCACCAGGAGTTGACGGTGTGGGTGATCAGCAGGCTGTGAATGATACACCAGCCAATCCAAAGTAGGGTCAGGAGAAGCATGCTAGCGAGGGAGCGGTGCCACTGTTTACAAGGTGACGGGTTTGCCCGTTTTACGGGGCTTGGTTACGAAGCGGACGCAAGATGCCGGGGTGATGTATTTCCTCCTCCATTTCAATCATATGGTAGACCGCGCAGCTCATGTTGGAGCCGATGGGACAGGGGTATGTGGGGCCATGGAACCCTCCTTGGAGTAGAACTTGGTTACTCTTTAATCTCAATGCATTTTTCAGGACAGTAGGCAGCGGCCTGGTAGATGTCATCGGTTATTTCAATTTCGGTGTCGATCAGTTCCGCTTTGTTGCTGACTGGATCAAGACGGAAAACCTGGGGACACATTTCTATACAGGTTGCACAGCCATTGCAAAGATAGGTGTCGATGATGATGGTAGCCATTGGTTGAGACTTATAAGATGGTTAGGTAAAAAGAATTATTTGTATGCGCACCAAGGTATGCAGCCTGTTTGCAGGAGAATACCGTAGTTACCTTGAGCAAGCAAACGGAAGATCGTCGAAGCCGTCAGCAGTTGCATCCGGACAGAGCGTCTTTTTGAAAATTGGGATCCGGTTCAATCGGATAGTCACCGTTAAAGCAGGCCAGGCAGAAGTTTTCCGGTCCCAGGCCGGTAGCTTCGACCAGACCCTCTATGCTCAGGTAGGTGAGAGAGTCGAGTCCCAGGTAATCGGCGATTTCGCTGATACTGTGTTTTGCGGCAATCAGTTCTTTGTTGGAGGGAAAGTCAATACCATAATAACAGGGATTGCAGGTCGGCGGGCAGCTGATCAGCATGTGAATTTCTTTTGCTCCCATTTTTCGCAATGATTTGACTCGGCTGCGCCCGGTTGTTCCTCTGATGATGGAGTCCTCAATAATGATAACCCGTTTATCTTTGAGTAGCGAGCGGACCGGGTTCAGCTTGACCCGTACCGAAAAATCGCGCATGGACTGGCTGGGTTGAATAAAGGTTCGTCCCACATAATGGTTGCGGATCATTCCCATTTCAAGGGGAATACCCGAAGCCTGCGAATAGCCGATCGCAGCATAGTTGCCGGAGTCGGGAAAAGGCATGACAAAGTCGGCTTCAATTTTTGCCTCTCTGGCGAGAATGCTGCCCATACGTTTTCTGGCCTCATAAACATTGAAACCAAAGATGTCACTGTCCGGACGGGCAAAGTAGACGTGCTCGAAGATGCAGAAACTTTTTTGGCGGGGTGCCCAGGGAAAGGTCGACTCAAGACCGTTCTCGTTAATGATCAGTACTTCGCCCGGTTCAATGTCCCGTTGGTACTCGGCTTCAATCAGATCCAGGGCACAGGTTTCCGAGGCCACCACGTAGGCACCGTTTTCCAGGCGGCCAAGGCAGAGGGGGCGGAATCCATTAGGATCACGCACGGCGATCATGGTGTCCTTGGTCATCAACAGCAGAGAATAGGCGCCGCGTATACAGGCAAAGGTCTCCTTAATGGCTCTGGGCAGCCCCATATCCAAGGTCCTGGCCATCAGGTGGACGACAATTTCGCTGTCCATGGTCGTTTGGAAAATAGAACCTTTTGCTTCAAGATGGTGGCGTAGGTCCACGGAATTGACCAGGTTGCCATTATGGGCAACGGCCAATGGCATGCTATTATGGGTAACCATAAAGGGTTGGGTATTGATGACGTTGGATTCACCCGTGGTCGAGTAACGGACGTGCCCAACTGCCAGGTGGCCGGTCAGTTGCTGGAGGTTGGCTTCGGTAAAGACTTCGGGAACAAGGCCCATGTCTTTATGCAATCTTACCCTGTTGCCGTCTCCAGAGACAATGCCGGCACTTTCCTGGCCTCTATGCTGTAGAGCGTACAGGCCGAAATACGTGAGTTTTGCCGCATCCTCATGGCCGTAAATGCCACAGATTCCGCATTCATGTTTTGGTTTGGTCGACTCGGCAACGTCGATTATGTTATTTCTCATCTGTTCTGCAACGTAGGTTGCTATAAAAATTATCGGTGTCGTATAAAGCCTCGCCACCGACGGTGGAAAGGTTGTTACTCATTATATTTCCGTACAGTGCAAAGAGCGTTTTAGACTTTTTACGGGACCACCAAAATTGAGAAGGCACAAAGACTATGATTCTCTGTGCCTTCAAAAAAATGTATTTTGCTTACATTGGATTTCAGTTAGTTCTTTCAAAACAGATTCCTGTTTTTTTTTCAACAAAATATACGGACAATTGATAGAATAAGGTGGAATTATGGTGTAATGTTGTTGGTAAGCAAGGGTGCGGTCATGTATGCAGATGCTGTAACGCTATATTCTCACTATCTAATCCAACAGTATACATCGAAAAGCAATGAAGTTGACGGGAACTGTTAAGGCCGCCGGTTGAGCAGCCAAGCTCGGTCCGGGGGACCTGAGCCGAATACTCTGCGGTCTGCAACTGCCGACGGATGCCAACCTCATTGTCGGATCCGAAACCTGCGATGATGCCGGAGTCTACCGTTTGAATGCAACAACGGCGCTTATTCAGACTGTGGACTTTTTTACCCCTATTGTCGATGATCCCTTTGACTTTGGACGCATCACCGCCGCCAATGCCCTTTCCGATGTTTACGCCATGGGGGGAACGCCTCTGCTGTGTATGAATATCCTCGCCTGTCCGGTGGGGGAGATGCCGGAGCAGGTCTTTCGTCAGGTCGTCGAGGGGGGGCTGGAAAAAATAAAAGAAGCCGGCGCCCTGTTGGTCGGCGGTCATTCCATAGAAGATCCAGAACTTAAATACGGGCTATCTGTTACCGGTACTGTTCATCCGGACCGCGTGTTACTCAATGCGGGGGCCAGGGCAGGTGACGCACTGGTTTTGACCAAACCGCTTGGCACAGGGATATTGTCCACTGCCATCAAGGGGGGGGTGGCAGGCGGTGATGTCGAGGCACGGATTGTCTCAGTGATGGCGACGTTGAACAGGCTACCTGCTGAATATGTGCGGCAATATGATGTAACCGTGCATAGTTGTACGGATATTACCGGTTTCGGACTGTTTGGACATCTCCATGAAATGGCTGACGCTTCAGGGGTGTCCATGGTTTTGGACCGCACTGAGTTACCTGTTCTTACCGGAACACTGGATTTTGCCGACATGGGAATTATTCCGGAAGGCGCCTATACAAACCGATCATTTTACAGAAAATGGGTTGACTGCGGCAGTGAAGAGGCCGATGGATTGGAAATGATTTGTTATGATCCGCAAACCTCGGGCGGCCTTCTTTTCTCCATGCCGCCCTCTGCTGCCGAACAATTGTTACAAGGTCTGAAGGACGTTGGTTACGATCTGGATTGTCGAATTATCGGCAAAGTACGGACGGGAAGCCCTGGCTCTGTTTTTCTCAGGTAGCAGACTGCTTTGTCATCAGAGCTGCTCTTCAGATGTTGGTGCTCTTAAGGACTGTACAGCTATCTTGAACAGGTAAGATTCTTTTTTTTCGATCATTACATTAACCAATATATGATTACCATCGAAACTCAGCCTTTTTGCTCGTCATTCCCGCGAATGCGCGAATCTAGGCGGTCTAGCCAATAAGAGTGTGTAATGAATACTCGACTCGTTCTTTTTTTCAGTTGTTGTTTTCTTTTGTGTGCCTCCCTGTTTTCGCTCGCCCTGGCTGCCGTCGAGCGGCAGGAACCATATAAAATATTTTTGGTCCATAGTTACGATGCGGAAAACATCTGCGGTAAACCCCAGGCAACAGGGCTTCTGGAGGGACTGGCTGAGGAAGGCTTTGTCGTCGGCCGCAACCTGATGGTCGAGCATCAATATATGGAAACCAAAAGGGTGCATACCACACCTGAACAGATAGGCCGACAGGGCCGATTGGCTCTGGAAAAAATTAATAACTGGCAGCCGGATGTGGTCGTTACGTTTGACGATAATGCCACCCGAGAGGTAATGCTGCCCCTGGCGGGTAGCCAATTGCCGGTGGTTTTTTCCGGTATAAATAATACGCCCGAGTATTACAACGAACAGGAACGATTCCTCAACAGCCGCAAGAGTCCGGGACATAATGTG
>CALZIH010000132.1 GCA_945787305.1 uncultured Desulfobulbaceae bacterium
TGGCTGCTCTTAAGATTCCGTCACGTGTCAAAGGTGGTTCAATCCACGTTACACTTGATACGGTAGCAGTGAAAGCTGGAGATGTAATCTCCAATGCGATGGCGCAGATGCTGACACGACTTGGAATCGAACCAATGGAACTTCAGCTCAGACTTGTCGCAGCTTTTGCAGATGGAGATGTGATGACATCTGATAGCTTTGAAATTGATCTAGGAGGCCTGTTCAGTCAGGTACTGCTTGGTCATCAATGGGGTTATGGTCACAGCGGTTAGCCAGGAGAGGGAAAGAGAGATCAATATGACATAGTAGAGCGAGCGTGTATACTCGCCGGTCGAGTTGGTCATGCCGCCGATGGAGGCAAAGGCCAGCACAGCTACAGCGGTCGCCCCTAGTAGAGGAATGGAATTCTGTCCGACTACGGCTTTGGCTGCTTCAAGGCCATCCTCTCCTCTCTGCATGCGAACCTTCATGGAGTCGACCACGACAATGGCATTGTCCACCAACATTCCCAAAGCAATGATCAAGGCACCCAGCGAAATTCGCTCTAGGGTTATCTGATAATGGCCCATGACCACAAAGGTAGCGGCAATGGTGAGCAACAGAATAAAACCGATAATGATAGCTGGCCGCAGCCCCATGAAAATCAGAAGCACCACGATGACAATGGCAACTGCTTCCAGCAGGTTAACAACAAATCCGTTAACCGCCTTGGTCACGGATTTAGACTGCATGGAGATTTCTTCCAATTCCATGCCGAGAGGGATCTGGTCCATCAAGCCGCCAATACGCTCGATGACCCCCTCACCCATGGTCACAGCATTACCACCCATAACCGTTGAAACGGCAATACCGATGGCCGGTTTGCCGTTAACCCGGAGAATCTTTTTGGGCGGATCCATATAATCCCGCCAGATGGTGGCAACATCTTTAAGGTAAACCAGCCGCCCTCCCTTGGAGGCAATGAACAAACCGCCAAAATCCTTTTCCGACTTGAACTCACCGGTCGGGCTAATGGCCATGTATTCCGGGCCGATTTGAATCCTGCCGGAATCCACGGGTAGATTCTTGGCCTGCAGGGCAGTAAAGATCTCTTCCTGGGTAATGCCAAGCGCTGCCATTTTCGCGCGTGACATTTCCACATAGATGGCTTCGGTCTGCTCACCGAAAAAGGTGACCTTTTTCACATCCTGCACGGTCAACAGTTCCCGTTTGAGCAGCTCGGCAACGTCCTTCATCTCGGCATAGGTGTAGCCCTCACCGGTCAGACCGAAGTAGACACCGAACACATCACCAAAATCATCATTGACGATCGGTGGCCCTGCTCCGGGAGGTAATTCCGGAGTGACATCAAGGATCTTTCGCCTCAGCTCATCCCAGACAGCAGGCAAGGCATCTTTGTCATACTTGTCTTTTATTTTTATTTTGACCGTGGACAGGCCTCGGGCCGAGTAGGATTCCACCCGCTTAAGCTGTCCCAGTTCCTGGCAGGCTTTTTCAATCTTTTCAGTGACTTCCTCCTCTACCTCTTCAGGGGAAGCTCCGGGATACGGGGTTACGATGACAGCATCTTTAATAGCAAATTCAGGGTCTTCAAGGCGTGGGAGGTCCTGGTAAGAAAAATAGCCCACGACCAGCATGACCACGGTCAAGGTCCAGGTAATAACGGATTTCTTTATGGAAAATTCGGCTATATTCATATCAATACCTTACTTTCCCTCCCGTTGTTTTTCCCAGGGACGAACCGTCATTCCCTCTTCAAGTTGGGTGAGACCGGCAATAATAACGGTTTCACCACCTGTAAGCCCCTCCTTAATAAATATATTTTTCGATCCTTCTATACGATCAACGGTCACGTCGGTTTTATGGACCGTAGATTTCTCCATATCCAACAGCCAGACAAAGGGTCCACTTCCCGGCGCATCCATAACCGCAATGGCAGGAATAATGATGGCCTGTGCACTGGAATCTGCCCCCGCTCCCGTTTTGGCAGTAACCATTGCAGTCATACCGGGCAGGATATTGGCCTCTGCCGGTTGGTCCATGACCAGGACCACCTGGTAGGTCTGGGTGGTCGGATCAGCCTGGGTGGAATATTCTTTAACTTCCAGTTCATAGCTCTTTCCGGGTATTGATTCAAAAACCGCCTGGAGCTCGGCTTCTTGATTTTCCCTGATGGGAGCCATCAGCAGTTCCGGTACATTAACCAGGATCTCGATCCGGGACGTATCCTGGAGGTTGGCGATTGGTTCTTTGGCCTGCACCTTTTGATAGTTTTCTACAAAACGTTTTGAAATGACACCATCGAACGGCGCCTGAAGCGAAGTATCTTTTAATGCATTTCGTGCATCTTCCAACTGTGCTTTAGATACATCACGGGCAGCCCGATACCGGTCATAATCAGCTTGGGAAACCTGTTTCTTAGCGTACAGTTCTTTGTATCGGCGAAACTGTTTTTCAGCTTCCAGGTTACGGGCCCTGGCCTCATCCAAAGCGGTCTGAAAATCGCGCTTCTGGATCTGGGCAACGAGATCGCCTTTCTTAATGAGCTTACCTTCTTCCACAGGCAGGGCAACTAACGGGCCAGACACCTTGAAAGAGAGCTCGGATCGCTTACCCGCCCGCACCGTGCCGGGCAATGCATGGCTGGAAGAGACTGAACCAGATTGGACCGTCATGATTTTAACCGGTCGGACAACCTCGACCTCCTCGGTCACTTCTTCTTTACTACAACCACCGAGCAATAAGGACGCCGCCAACAGAACAATTGCCTGCATGAGAACGGCTTGCAGTCGCGCTAAAGACTTTTGTGCTTGCACCATCTTTCCTCCAATCATGAAAATGCCGAGTTATTTTAAAGATGTTATTATAAACGGTTACCAATTAAACATATTACTCTTGATTTACAAGTAGATAATACAAAAGCAGGATAAAGGCATAAGGCCCCTATAACGGTATATGCGGACCAATTTCAGCCGACCTTAGCCACAGATTTCGAAGTTTGTCGGTGTCGAAAAAAGCCTCGCCACCGACGGCGGAAAGGTTATAACTCATTGTTTTTCCGTACCGTGCAAACGGCGTTTTGGGCTTTTTACGAGTCCATCAAGTTTGAGCACCAGAACAATAATGACCAGCACCAGTAACAGGTACCAGGGAAACCAGCCAATGGACGCTTTGAAAGCTTCATTTTCCACTGCCGTTGCCGACCAACCGGAATGGATGCTTCCGTTGCTGGCTCGCAATGACTGCATCAAGCCGGCATACAAAAGTCCGATCAGGCCATAGGCCGCATTAAAGGCCAGGCCCTTAAAACTGAGCACCGTTGCCCGATGTGCAGAATCGGTAATCTCATTAAGATAATGACTGGTAAAAAAGGAGGTCAGCATCATACCGATAAAGAGTAAGACCACAGGGAAAATGCCGAAATAAGGGATAAACAGGGTTAATCCCCATAACGCTGCAAAGGCAACGCCTGTGACAACACAGACATTACGACGGGGAGAATATCGACGCACCATGGTACGCGCCACCCGGGGCACGACAAGACCCAGCAGGGCGATAGCCGAGCCGATAACCCCAAAACTCGCTTCAGGCAGCGAAATGAGACGAAAATACTGGCTGGTCATGGTCAGCAGCATCCGCAAGACATGATCAAAACTCATTCCAAAAAGAATCACCGCCAAAGCAAAGGGGGTCTGCATAATCCACGATCCCGCCTGTAAGGTCAGTCGGCCGGCCTCTCTTATATTTTGCCCATTTGTCTTATGCTCATCATCAGATGTCGACATCAATCGGGGATCACGCATGCCCATGGTGTTCAGTAAAGCAAGGATGCCCAACAGCAGGGTCAGATAAACGGGGTAGCGCATACTCATCTGCTGAGTGACGATGGCCGTACTCCCAAGCCAGTGCAGGACCCGGTTAACAGTCCCTGGATCATACACAAGGGCACCGATGGTCATGGCAAAGATATAGCCGATATGCTGAACCCGCATCTGAATATCCAGCACTTTGGGCCACTCCTTCTCCCATGGCCTCATCAGCACCACTGGCCATGGCCTCGGCCAGGCCGCTGAGAATACGATTGACCAGAAAGGCGGCAAAGATAACCGCGCCGCTTCCCAAAGGAACAAAAGCGATAAACAGCATCTCGGCCACCATCAACAGGCAGGTTGCGACCAATAGTCGTTTTCTTCCCAGCAGGTCGGCCAGTGCGCCTGAGGGTACTTCGGCCAGGACAATGGTTACTGCCCAAACCGTGTTAAGTAGGGCAAACTGCTCAAGGCTCAAACCGTAATCTAAAAAAAGTATCGTAAAAACGGGGTAATAAAAACGAGCGTTAAACAGGACCCGAAAGGCAATGAAGCGCCGGACATTGGGCAGCGAAAAGGGTGAAGGGGTTGAAAGTTTGTCTGTGGTCATGCAGGCATGATGAGAATAAAGCGGCTATCTGTCAAGTACTCTGCACCGGAGCGGATAAAAAACTCGTCCTTCTGTGCTTGTTATGATAAACTTTGCCCCTCAATCCGCATACACACGTACGCTTCTTTCGAAATTTGCAGACCCCATGCCATTAAAAAATAAGAGCACAACGTCTCCGATCCTCTGCCCCGGCTGTGACCTTCTGCTGACCCCTGCCATCCCCTCACCGGGCAAGACCATCCACTGTCCCCGCTGCGCCAGACGTTTACATAAATGGAAGACGAACAGTATCGAAAAAACCCTGGCCTTCACTCTGACCGGCCTTCTTCTCTACCTACCGGCAAATTTCATGCCGTTGATGACCTTCGACATACTGGGAATCGAAACCTCCTCGTCCCTCTTCACCAGTACCCTGAGCATGTTCAGACAAGAACAATATATAGTTGGTTTCATGGTTCTTCTCAGTGGCTTTATCTTTCCGCTGATGATTCTCTCATTGCTCTTTTTTGTCTCTTTCGGCCTGTATTTTGATCGTCAATCAAAATTAATGCCCATATTTCTCCGCTGGCACCACCACCTGACCGAATGGGCCATGCTCGATGTCTACCTTATCGGCCTCTTTGTCACCATCATCAAAATGCATCATATGGCTAACATTGAATATAACACCGGTTTTTTCTGTTTAATCGGCCTGGTGCTGACGACCATTGCCTCGCAAACGACCCTGGACCACCGCTTATTCTGGTCTGGAGTTGAAAAAAAAGAAAAACCGACGGCTACCACCCATCCGGGGGGGCTGACAGGAGCAGAAGCCAGCCTCTGCCTCTGCCATACCTGTGAAAAGGTCGTCCCGGTAAAACCGAAGCAAAAGCAAACCTGCCCACGCTGCGGCGAGCACATGCACCAACGAAAGAAAGGAAGCATCAATCGGACCTGGGCCCTGGTT
Organism: uncultured Desulfobulbaceae bacterium; assembly: GCA_945787305.1. GTDB lineage: Bacteria > Desulfobacterota > Desulfobulbia > Desulfobulbales > Desulfobulbaceae > DRLX01. The sequence goes on from CALZIH010000132.1 coordinate 5,366, forward strand.
ATCACCGCCTTAATACTAACTCTGCCCGCCAACCTGCTACCCATCATGGAAGTCGAATACTTTGGTTTCCCCGAGCGCTCAACCATAATGGATGGTATTATTTATTTTTTCCAGGAAGGCTCCTACGGCATTGGCATCATCATCCTGACCGCTTCCATCCTGGTGCCGCTGTTCAAGATCATTGGCCTGGTTCTGATTTTGCTGACCATCCATTTTCGCTGGCCCGGATGGCTGAGACATAAGGCTCTCATGTTTCGGTTTATTGAATTTATCGGCCGCTGGTCCATGCTCGACATCTTTGTTATCGCCTTGCTGTGCGCTCTGGTCCGTTTTGGTTTTCTCTCCACCATCAATGTCGCGCCGGCAGCCCTGTATTTCACGGGCGTGGTCCTCAGCACAATGTTTGCGGCCATCAGTTTTGATCCGCGTCTACTCTGGGATGCTGTTGACCCCTCGCCACCTCAAGACCTGGAAACGACCAATGCAACAACCTGTTCTCAATAAAAGGCCATCCATCTCCCCAATCTGGTTTCTACCCTTTCTCGCCCTCTGCATCGGCGGCTGGCTCCTCTATACAAGTTATAAGCAGGCGGGAGTAGATATCATCATTCATTTTGACTCCGCCGTTGGCATCACACCCGGCAAGACAAAGGTTATTTATAAAGGTATCCCGGTGGGGACTGTAGAAGATGTTGAAGTGGATAGAGACCTCCAGGGGGTCAACCTGCAGGTCGAGATGGACAAAAAGGCCGAAAACGGCTTAGTGGAAGACACAAAGTTCTGGATTGTTCGCCCCGAGGTATCAGCCGGTCGGATCAGCGGCCTGGACACCCTGCTAAGCGGCTCTTACATTGCGGTTACAAAAGGAAAATCATCCAAACGGTCCCGAACCTTTACCGGATTAAAATCACCACCGCCGGTGGACGCCGATACCCCCGGCCTCCATCTCACCCTAAAGACACCAACACTCTACTCCCTGCAGCGCGGCTCCAACGTCTACAGTAAAAATCTACATATCGGCCAGGTAGAAGATTATACGCTTGAAGAGGACGGCACCATCACCCTGCAGCTTTTTATTCAACCGGAGTTCAGCCATCTGGTTCGTAAAGATTCCAGGTTCTGGAACGCATCCGGTCTGTCCGTTACCGGCGACCTGCAGACCGGAATGACCGTGAACGTGGAATCCCTTGCCTCATTAATCTATGGCGGAATTACTTGCGCCACGCCGCCACACATAAAAGACAGTCCACCAGCAATATCCGGACAGAACTATCCTCTGTTCAAAGATTTTGAAGATGCCGAATACGGTATTCCCATGCAACTACAGCTGGCATCAGGGGACGGCATCGTTGCCGGCAAGACCAAAGTTCTGTTCCGTGGCCTCAAAGCCGGTGTAGTCAAGGATCTTGATATCAATGGTGATACCTTTCACACCGTCACGGCTTCCATTCTCCTGGATCCAAGAGCGGAGGTCATTCTTCGCCAGAATACCCGTTTCTGGGTTATCCGCCCCCAGGTCTCCATCGAAGGTATCAAAAATCTCGCAACCCTGATCACCGGTGCCTACATCACCTTTCAGCCCGGTGGCGGACCATTCCAGGATCAATTTGTGGTCGAGACAACTCCCATGCCGATACCTATCCTCCGTCCGGGAACTCACTTCGTGCTCGAAGCTGAAGACAGCGGCTCTCTGAAGATTGGCACCCCGGTCCTGCATCGAAAAATTTCCGTCGGCGAGATCACCGACATCACACTGACTGAAGACGGTCAAGGGGTACGCACCAGAATCCTTGTCTATGAACCCTTTGACCACCTGGTACAGAACAACTCTGTTTTCTGGAATGTCAGCGGTCTACAGGTCAATGCGAGCCTATCGGATATCAAAGTCAACCTCTCCTCCATGCGCACCATGCTGGCCGGCGGCATCACCTTTAGCAACCCTCCACCCGATAAGAGCGAGGCATCAATCGAAGCGGATGCTGAAACAATGTTTACCCTCTACGAAGGATATCATGAAGCGCTGGAACACGAAACCAGCCTGCAGCCCAGTGGCCTTGCCCTGCAGGTGCTAAGCAATAATCCGGCAGAGGTGCGCATCGGCTCCCCGGTTCTCTTCAATAATATTAAGGTTGGTGAAACCATGGGACTGTCGCTTTCCAAAAAGGGGAAGCAGGTTCGGATCGACCTCCTCATATTGGACGAATTTCGCCACCTGGTCAATGGCTCCTCCAGGTTTTTCAGTCTGTCGGGCATCAAGGCTGAGGCCAATCTGCAAGGCCTTACCGTTGAAACCGGCCCCCTGGAAGCCATCATCGGCGGTGGCATTGCCTTTATTACCCCTACGGTAAAGGAAAAATTCGACACAGATAAGCCTTTACTGCTGTATCCCAACCAGGAAGCAGCACGAAATGCCGACAACCTGCACTTGAGGCTCTACCTGCACAATGCCAAAGGGATCAGTAAACAGACAAAAATTCGCTACCAGGGTATTGAAATCGGCCATATTACCGCACTACACTTTGACGAAAACCTCGACCAGGTGATCGCCAGAGCCGTGGTTATGCAAAAGGCACGGAAACTGTTCCGCCGGGACTCAATCCTCTACCTGGTCGGCCCGCAGATCGGACTCACCGGGGTCCGCAACCTCGATACTGTGCTCAGCGGGGCCTACATTACCCTGCGGCCGGGGACAGGTGAAGCGACTGACCAATTCACCGTCCTTCCCCAGGCTCCAGGTAGGAATGCAACCTATGCCGGGTTAAACATTACTCTTGAGAGCGAATCTCTAAGTTCCCTCAATCCCGGCAGCCCCATCTATTATCGTCAGATTCCGGTGGGCCTGATCACCGGCTATCAACTCTCTCCCACTGGCCAGCAAGTCTGGTTGGATGCCAATATCCAGCCCGAATACCAATACCTTGTCCACAGCGGGACAAAATTCTGGAATGCAAGCGGGATAGAAGTCAGCGGCGGAGTGCTAAGCGGCATGACCGTCAACACTGAATCCGTGGAAGCTCTTATACGGGGTGGAGTCGCTTTCGCCACCCCTGAAGGGGAGGCGATGGGAAAACCGGCGCAAAACGGAGAACATTTTGTCTTGGCCAAAAAATCAGAGACGGGGTGGAAAGAATGGTCTCCAGAACTCCCTGGAACAGACGACATGATGAAAGAGGCAGAAGAGCCTAGCGAAAGACTAATAGAAAGCGATAAGGAACCGGCGGCAAAATAGAATTACCTGTCCCGAACACCTTGTTGCGCAACGAATTCGGGCTCCCGGCAACCGTCCGAGTTCAAAGTCGCAGCAACAACCCTTGATTTTATTATGTTTTACTGTTAGGTGGAGAATCAGGCGAAGCGTGACGAATTACGGCAAACTTTATCAGGAAGACTATATAGTTGCATGTAGAGCAGCCATCACATCAAAAAAATACAGGAGGTATGACATGGCAACAAGAAAGCTCAGAATTCCTTCCACCGCCAGCACCCCTTCCGGCCACCAACGGCTGACCTTAAATCCACACCTTGCACGACGATCCTTCCTGAAACTCTCCGCCGCTTCCGCCGCGCTCGCAGGTGCTGCCCTCTCGACAAAAACGATACGCAAGTCCCATGCTGCAGACGGCAAGCAGGCGTATCAGGACTCGCAAACCATCCGCACCGTGTGTTCCTATTGTGCAGTAGGCTGTGGTGTTGAGGCCGAAGTGCAGAATGGGGTGTGGATACGGCAGGAAGTAGCCCATGATCATCCGGTATCCCGAGGTGCTCATTGCTGCAAAGGTGCCGGTGCCATCGATATGGTGACCAGCGAAAAACGACTTAAAAATCCGATGAAACGGGTCGGCGGTAAATGGCAGAATATTTCCTGGGATCAGGCTTTTGAAGAAATCTGCAGCAAGCTGAAGACAATCAGAGAAACAAATGGACCGGATGCCCTGCACTTTAACGGCAGTGCCAAGGTGTCCAATGAAATGGCTTACCTGCAGAGAAAATTTGCCGCATTCTGGGGCTCCAACAACGTAGACCACCAGGCCCGCATCTGACACTCCTCAACGGTGGCAGGTGTCGCCAATACCTGGGGTTACGGGGCAATGACAAACAGCCTCAACGATATACGACATGCAAAGAGCATGATTTTCATCGGCTCAAACGCGGCAGAGGCACATCCCATTGCCATGCAGCATATTCTCCATGCCAAAGAGGTCAACAATGCGCCGATGATTGTGGTTGACCCACGTTTCACAAAAACCGCCGCACGGGGCACAGATCATGTCCGGATACGTCCCGGCACAGATACCGCCTTCACCATGGGGCTTGTGCAGGCTGTCATTGCAAACAACTGGCACGATAAGGAATTCATCCGCACCCGGGTATCGGGTTTTGAGGAAATGGCAGAGGTCGCCGGGCATTACACCCCTGAAATTGTAGAAGATATCACCGGGGTTCCAGCTGCGGAAATTACTCGCATCGCCCAAATTCTGGCCATGAACAGGCCGACCAGTCTGACCTGGTGTGTCGGCGCAACCCAGCATGCCATCGGCAGCAGCAACACCAGGGCATTTTGCCTCCTCCAGCTCGCCCTTGGCAATATGGGCAAATCCGGCGGCGGCACCAACATTTTCCGGGGGCATGACAATGTGCAGGGCGCAACCGACATGGGGGTCCTGCCCGACAACCTCCCTGCTTACTATGGTTTATCCGATGGTGCCTGGAAACACTGGTGCAGGGTATGGGATGTGGACTATGACTGGATGGTTTCCCGGTTCCGTGAAAAAGAGTGGATGAATAAAAAGGGATTTACCTTATCCCGCTGGTATGAAGGTGTACTGCAGGAAGATAAAATCGAACAGTATACACCGATCAAGGCACTCATCCAGTGGGGGTGCGGAGCAAACTCGAACACCCAGTTCCATAAGGTCAAAAAAGCATTTGAACAGCTCGAGCTGCTTGTGATTGTCGACCCTTTCCCCACCATGGCAGCGGCGGTGCACAACACCGACAACACCTACCTGCTTGCCGGAGCCAGCCAGTATGAAACATCGGGCAGCGTCACCTCGACATCACGCCAGATCCAGTGGCGCCACAAGGTGGTCGACCCGGTCGCCAATACCAGGGATGATTACCAGATAATGGAAGGGTTGGTGAACGGGCTTGGATTTGCAGATGAATTTTACAAGAATATCAAACAGGTCCCGGAAGACATTACCCTGGAACTGGGCAAGGGCTCGTTGACCATCGGCTACAATGGCCAGACGCCGGAGCGGATTAAGCGGCACATGGACAATTGGCATACCTTTGATATCGATTCAATGCAGGCCCGGGGCGGCCCCTGTGACGGCGAATATTACGGCATGCCATGGCCATGCTGGACAACCAAACATCCCGGCACACCAATCCTCTACGATATGTCCAAGCCTGTAATGGAAGGCGGGCTGCCGTTTAGAAACCGGTTTGGCCTTGAAAAGACCTATGACGCAAGCGGGCGCACGGAAAACCAACTGGCATCCGAAGGAATTTATAATCCCGGCAGTGAAGTCAAAGGCGGCTACCCGGAGTTTGCAAATATTGTCGAAGGGACCAACTGGAAGACCGACCTGTCGCTGAAAACCCATGAACACGCCCTATCGCGCGGCATGGCCCCTTTTGGCAATGCCAGGGCCCGTTGCGTGGTCTGGAATTTTCCAGATCAGGTCCCGATCCACCGGGAACCGCTCCATTCACCGCGGCCCGATCTCATTGAAAAGTATCCGTCCTATGCAGACAAGCCGGATCATTTCAGGGTGTACACGAGATATACCAGTGAACAGGATCCGGAACTGGTGAAGGATTTCCCCTATGTCCTGACAACCGGACGCCAGGTGGAACACATGGGGGCCGGTGCCGAGACCAGGAGCAACAAATACCTGGCGGAATTACAGCCTGAGATGTATGCGGAAATCAACCCTGTGCTGGCCAACGACCTGGGGGTCAGACATGGCGGCATGGTCATTATCGAATCCCCTGAAGGCGGCAAGATCAAAGTCAAGGCAAAGGTTACCGAACGGGTTGACCGGAAAACGATCTTCCTGCCCTTTCATTTCGGCGGCATGTTCATGGGCGAGAATCTTTCAGACAATTATCCCGAGGGGCATGAGCCCTATGTAATTGGGGAATCGGCCAATATCGTCGGCAACTACGGCTATGATATTGTAACCCAGATACAGGCTACAAAAGATGGGTTGTGCCGGGTAACGAAAGCCTGAAACATAATGAGTTGACAATGGGGGGAGGTCTTTGCAGGATCTTTTTCAACATTACAAAAAGTAATGTAAATTCCCTTCCCCTGTACACAACTTACGGGT
>CALZIH010000133.1 GCA_945787305.1 uncultured Desulfobulbaceae bacterium
TCTTCTTCCAGATTGTCCATGAACAGTTCCTGGATTTGGTAATAATCGAAAGACTCGTCAATGATGTCATGTCGATGCAAGATGCGATGGGTGTAGGCGTCAACAACAAAGATGGGCTGTTCCGCCGCATACAAGAGCATGGAATCTGCAGTTTCAGGCCCGATCCCTTTTACCGACAACAATTGTTCACGTAGGGTACTTGCAGCTTGTCGGAGAAAAGAATCGAGATCTCCACCCCACTCTTCATTGATCAGGGAGAAAAAATTTTGCAGACGACCAGCCTTGATATTAAAATAACCAGCTGGCCGGATATATTCTAAGAGCTGGGACTTCGGCAGCTCGGACATCGCCGCCAAAGACAGAACTTCAGCTTCTTTCAGGTTTGCAATGGCCCGTTCAACATTCTTCCAGTTGGTGTTCTGGGTCAGGATTGCCCCAACCATAATTTCAAACGGGCTATCTCCTGGCCACCAGTACTGGGGGCCAAAATGGCCGGAGAGCAGGTCATACATTTCCTGTAGCTGCTGAGCCGTAGCCATTAGCTCCCCCTTTGCCCCCAGGACGACGGCACCCTACTTGTCGTCACCAAGGCAGATGCCGATATCACGGGCAGTAGCCACCTTGTCACTGGCCAAGTCAACTTTCTTTCTGCTGCGGATGGCATCGACCAACGGTACGGCTGACATATCCGGTGGAGTCCAGGCGACCATGTGGTCAAAGGTACCTGCCTCAGCCATACGTATGGCGGCCGCTCCAAAACGAATAGCCAACAAGCGGTCAAAGGTCGTCGGTGAGCCGCCACGCTGCAAATGACCCAACACCAGCGAGCGGGTATCCTTTCCCAAACGTTCCCGAATCTCGTTGGCTACCCATTCACCGATACCGCCGAGAACGACCTCTGAGCGACCAAGTTCTCCGTGGCCGCGACATATCACCTCGCCATCTTCGGCCTTCGCTCCCTCTGCGACCACAACGATAGAATAATTCTTGTCATGAAGGTCATTATCGGCAATCTTTTCACAGACGGAATCGATGCAGAAGGGAATCTCGGGGATCAATATGGCGTCTGCGCCACCAGCGATCCCCGAATAGAGGGCAATCCAGCCAGAGTCCCTTCCCATTACCTCCACCACCATGACCCGGTCATGGGACTTTGCCGTCGAGTGCAGTTTATCAAGAGCCTCGGTGGCGGTGGCTACAGCTGTATCAAAACCAAACGTCCGGTCCGTGGCCTCCAGATCATTATCTATGGTTTTCGGTACCCCGATTACCGGCATCCCCTTCTGGGCAAAACGATGGGCTATCTCCAGGCTACCGTCTCCGCCCACTGCAATATGGCAATAAAAATTCATTCGCTTGAAATTCTTGATAATCCGATCAGATACATCGACCATCTGTATCTCACCGGCAAGGTTTTCCACGGGCATGCCAAAGGGGTCCCCTTTGTTGGTGGATCCTAGGATGGTGCCGCCAATAGGCGTGACCCCCTCCACATCCTTTGGCGTGAGGCGTACCAACTCATCAAGATCGAGCAAACCTTTATAGCCCGATCGACTGCCGTATACCTCCCAACCCCGCTTGGCAGCCGAATTAACCACTGAGAAAATAACAGCGTTCAAGCCGGGAGCATCACCGCCACCGGTAGAGATTACAATCTTTCGCATGGAGATTCCTATTAAAAAATCTTTAATAACCCGCTAATATAGCTTTCAAAAACGCACAGTCGAAAAAAACCATATCCTGTTCATTTCCACCAATCCAATAGCCCTATGTGAATAGTAGAGACTGTCGTTTATTTTAGCAAGATTTTTCCCATATTTCCAATTAATTCACTCTGGCGAGTTCCTTCCTTTCCCCCGCAATAATCCAAGTCAAAATACCACATTGTGGACAAAAAATGAGAAAGACGCACCATTCCTGCATTGACAAGTTACCTAATCTACCTTAGGGTTATTCTATATTGAAAAGTACTGTTTCTCGTTTTTCATGAGAAACATAATTATTTTTTTATAACTCTTTTTATCACATGGAGGAGAACATCGTGCTTGAAGTAACAGGTTCCGCTGTGGAGAATTTAAAAACATATCTCGCACAGAACAATATCGATTCCGCGGTTCGCATCGCTCTGATGCAAGGCGGCTGAGCTGGCCCATCCTTGGGATTGGCTCTGGATGAGCCAAAAGACAATGACAAAACGTTTGCAGAAGACAGCCTGACCTTTCTTGTTGAAGAAGGATTACTTTCTTCCTGCGGCGCAATCAAAGTAGATTTTATCGAAGCCGGTTATCGCTCGGGCTTCTCCATTACCTCCACTAACCCAGTTGGCGGTGGTGGCGGTGGGTGCAGTTCAGGATCCTGTAGCTCCGGCTCTTGCGGCTAAAAGTCCCCAAAAGTATATGCAAGATAAAAAGGCCTCTGCCGGTTGGCAGGGGCCTTTTTTATTTTACCCGCCAACCAAAGTGCCAAAATCTTGACACAACGGAAAAGATCCTTATTTTCTCCCTTGATGAAATATACTCCGTGCACTTCACACGGAAAAAACAAGGAGAGATGAAATGCAGCTTGACAAGTTTACACTCAAATCACAGGAAGCGATACAAACCGCACACAACCTGGCTCAAGATAACGGCAATCAAGAAATACAACCGGAACACCTGCTCAAGGCCATCCTTGAACAACCCGAAGGGGTCGTTGTACCGGTTCTGCAAAAAATGGGCGTTGAGCCCAGCGTCGTCTTAAGCGAAACCAACCAACTGATTGAACGCCTGCCAAAAGTTTCCGGTGCCAGCGCCAACCAGACCTATGCCTCACAGGCTGTAAGAAATCTGCTCGATCAAGCATTTACAACAGCCAAAAATATGCAGGACGAGTACGTCAGCCAGGAACACCTCTTTATAGCGGTTCTGGCTAACAGTACCCTGGCAGCGGCACAAATGTTAATCCGGATCGGAATTACAAACGATGCCTTTCTCCAGGCACTTACAACCATACGAGGAAATCAACGGGTAACCGATCCCTATCCCGAAGAAAAATACCAGGCCCTGGAAAAATATGCCCGTAACCTGACAGACGTGGCCCGCCAGGGAAAGCTTGATCCGGTTGTTGGCCGGGACGAGGAAGTTCGACGCATTATCCAGGTACTGTCAAGAAGAACCAAAAACAACCCGGTACTGATCGGTGAGCCGGGGGTCGGCAAAACCGCCATTGTCGAAGGACTCGCCCAGCGTATAGTGAATGGCGATATCCCTGCAACCCTTGAGGGCAAGCAGGTCATATCTCTTGACCTTGGCCTGCTGATTGCCGGGGCCAAATACCGGGGTGAATTCGAAGACCGATTGAAAGCTGTTCTAAAGGAGGTGGAAAAGCGTGCAGGTGAGATCATCCTCTTTATCGATGAGATCCACACCCTGGTCGGCGCAGGGGCTGCAGAAGGCTCCATGGACGCCTCCAACATGCTCAAGCCTGCTCTGGCCAGAGGAGAACTCCACTGCGTTGGCGCAACGACATTGGATGAATACAGAAAACATGTTGAAAAAGATGCAGCCCTGGAACGCCGTTTTCAACCGATCCTGGTACAGGAACCAAGTGAGGAGGATACCATCGCCATCCTTCGCGGAATCAAGGAAAAATATGAGGTGCACCATGGTGTCCGCATCCAGGATTCGGCCACAGTAGCTGCAGTTATCCTGTCTAACCGGTACATTACCGATCGTTTCCTCCCGGACAAGGCCATTGATCTCATTGATGAAGCCGCATCTCGCCTGCGCATCGAAATCGACTCCATGCCCACGGAGATAGACGAGCTTGACCGTAAACGTATTAAAATGGAGATTGAGCAGGAAGCACTGAAAAAAGAAAAAGACAAAGCATCCAAGGAACGACTGGAAAAGCTCAAAAAAGAGCTTGCCGACTTGAATGATTCGCTGAATGCAATCAAGGGGCAATGGCAGCTGGAAAAAGATGTAATCCAGCGTATCCGAAAGATAAAAACCGACATAGACGAAGCCCACATGGAAGAGCAGAGGGCTGAGCGCAGTGGCGAATTGAGCAAGGTCGCGGAAATCCGTTACGGTAAGATCGTCGACCTGGAGCGTGAACTGGAAGAGCAAAATGCCAAACTGGAAAAAATCCAGCAAGACCACTCTCTGCTGAAAGAGGAGGTAGCTGCAGAAGATGTTGCCTCGGTCGTTGCCAAGTGGACCGGGGTACCGGTGGATAGACTTCTTGAGGGTGAAAAGGAAAAACTGATCCAGGCCGAAAGCGAGTTGGCAAAAAGGGTCATCGGCCAAAGAGAGGCTATCACTTCGGTAGCCAATGCCGTACGAAGAGCCCGGGCCGGCTTGCAGGATCCTGACCGACCGCTGGGCTCATTCATCTTTCTTGGACCGACCGGTGTGGGCAAGACAGAGCTGGCTCGCAGCCTGGCCGACTTCCTGTTCGACTCCGAACAGGCCATGATCCGCATCGACATGTCCGAGTATATGGAAAAGCATTCCGTCGCCCGGCTGATCGGCGCACCTCCCGGCTATGTCGGCTACGATGAAGGCGGCATGCTGACCGAAGCGGTCAGAAGACGTCCCTATTCCGTCATCCTGTTAGATGAAATAGAAAAGGCTCACCCTGACGTTTTCAATGTCCTGCTCCAGGTACTGGACGACGGCCGCATGACCGACGGTAAAGGCCGGACCGTATCGTTTAAAAACACGATTATGATCATGACCTCCAACCTGGGTAGCCCGATCATCATGGAGCTTGGCCAAAGCAATCCGGAAGAAATGCGGCGCCAAGTTGATGAACTGCTGCATCGCCAATTCAGGCCGGAATTTCTAAATAGAGTCGATGAAATCATCACCTTCCATGGCCTCGGCCGGGAGGATTTGCAGCAAATCGTCGATATCCAGATCACTCGCATGGCCAACAGACTGGAAGATCGAAAATTTTCCGTCGAACTGACCGAGGATGCAAAAATGTTCCTGGTGGAAACCGGTTACGACCCATCATTTGGCGCCCGACCGCTGAAACGGGCTATCCAACGTCATATTGAGGACCCGCTTGCCCTGGAAATACTGGAAGGGAACTTCCTTGAGGGTGACCATATCATCATCGACAAAGGCCAGGACAACAAACTGGTTTTCAGAAAACATTAATCCTGCTACGTTATAGGCTCTTCTTCAAGAGAGGAAGAGCCTATTTTTTTGCACGAGGTTTTCATGTCCAGCTGCAACACATCGGATTTCTGCGGAACCGTTATCTCCCACGTCATGATGCCCTACCATGCCAATCCCGCCGGTAACGTCAACGGTGGTGTCATCATGCAGCTCATTGATGATGCGGCCTTTGTTATTGCCACCAGATATGCCAGATCCAACGTGGTCACCGCCTCCATTGAACGTGTCGACTTTCACCGGCCGGTTCACGTGGGCGACCTGCTGCACCTCAAGGGTTGCCTGAACATGACCCATAGATCATCAATGGAAATCGGTGTACGGGTCGAAGCCGAAGATATGCGAAACGGTGAAGTACGCCATATCGCCTCTGCCTACCTCAACTTCGTCGCCCTGAACACCAAGGGAGAGTCAATCCCTGTTCCGCCCTACAAACCAACAGATATTGATACCCAAAGACGCCACCAAGAAGCGGTGCGGCGACGTGAAGATCGTCGGAAACATTTATTTCCATAAGAGCAAGGTACCGTCCAAAAACACGATTTCGTCACAGGGTACCCTTGCCTTTGCAGACTGGTATGGTATAACATCCCCATCCCAATCATACTCTATACAGGAGCAGCAATGAGCAGCGATATCGATGATATATCTATAAATTACGAAGAAGATGGCACCCTGATCGTCAAGGAGCTGGACAAGGAAGTTTTATCCAAAGGCGCCTGGACCACAATTCTTTTCAGGTACCAGGACTATAATCGCGGCAAAGGGGAATACGGTCCGGACAAATACACCATACGACGCTACCAAAAGCGTAACGGGCAATACCTGCCAAAATCAAAATTCAACATCTCCAGTGCTAAACAAGCCAAACAAATTGTCGAAACCCTTGAAAAATGGACTGATGAATAATATCGACGCTCTACCGTGTTTTTCCCGGTAGCAGAGGTAACAGTTCAGCCGTGGCTGCCGCCTCTGGTAGCCTTCGGCATCTCTTTTTTCACTTCAATGGGAGGCGTTTCCGGAGCCTTCCTCATTCTACCCTTTCAAGTCAGCTGTCTCGGCTTTGACTCTCCATCGGTCAGCGCCACAAACCATATTTTTAATATTGTCGCCATTCCCAGCGGGGTGTACCGCTATATCCGGGAAGGGCGCATGGTCTGGCCATTGACATGGGCGGTCATCATCGGCACCCTGCCGGGTGTTCTTATCGGGGCAATCGTTCGCATAAAATACCTGCCCGACCCAACGGTATTCAAACGATTTGCCGCTGTTGTCCTGCTCTACATAGGGTTTCGACTGGTGAAAGACCTGCTCAGGCAGGCTCCGTTGCCAGCAGGCAAGATACCACGAAGACCTACCGCTGGAACAGGAACCGTAACGTCCACGCATTTTTCATGGAAGAAATTGGGCTTTACCTATGATGAGGTGAGCTATCAGGCACCTACCCTTTCGATACTCGCCCTCAGCGCAATCGTCGGCATAATCGGCGGCGTATACGGTATCGGCGGCGGTGCAATCATTGCCCCATTCTTTGTCTCCTTTTTCGGCCTTCCGGTGTATACGGTCGCCGGTGCGGCCCTGATGGGTACGATGCTTACTTCTGTAGCCGGGGTGTCATTCTTTCAGATAATGGCCCCCTTTTATCCGGCAATGGCCATTGCTCCGGATTGGCGCCTTGGCCTTCTCTTTGGCTTAGGTGGTTTTGCAGGTATGTACTGTGGAGCAAGATTGCAAAAATTTGTCCCAGCCAGATTAATTAAGTCGATTCTATCATTTTGTATTCTGTATACCGGCCTACACTATCTCGGCTTGTTTTAACGGTGCATCAGGCTGTTACCCCCTGAGCCATTATTCAGCTCCCTACAAGCAGACAAAAGAAAACAACGTATCTCTATTTTTATTGTTGACAGGCCTCCTTATCCCATGTAGGTTCCCGCCTCGTTGCTTGTGAGAAACAACACCGCGAGCAACAAAAACATTCCAACACGTTGTTTTTTATTATTGACAACGCGAAGGAAACAGGCTACACTGTCCGCCTGTGTCGCGGGAAACATTTTATAGCTTTCCGCATTTCGTCAGCACTGTTTAACAGGTTCTGACGACTTGATCTTTGAAAACTGAATAGCAAGAAGAACGGGCCAAAGATGTTTTTTGGTTTGAGAAGTAACTAAGTAAGCCAATCGATTGTGATTGGTCAGGATATTAAACTGGAGAGTTTGATCCTGGCTCAGAACGAACGCTGGCGGCGTGCTTAACACATGCAAGTCGAACGAGAAAGAGTTCTTCGGAACTTGAGTAAAGTGGCGCACGGGTGAGTAACGCGTAGATAACCTGCCCTGATGTTTGGGATAACCCACCGAAAGGTGGACTAATACCGGATAAGCTGATCGATCATAAGTTTGATCAGGAAAGATGGCCTCTATTTATACGCTATCGCATTTGGAGGGGTCTGCGTACCATTAGCTTGTTGGTGGGGTAATGGCCTACCAAGGCGACGATGGTTAGCGGGTCTGAGAGGATGATCCGTCACACTGGCACTGAAACACGGGCCAGACTCCTACGGGAGGCAGCAGTGAGGAATATTGCGCAATGGGGGAAACCCTGACGCAGCGACGCCGCGTGAGTGAGGAAGGCCTTCGG
>CALZIH010000134.1 GCA_945787305.1 uncultured Desulfobulbaceae bacterium
GCTGCAGAATTGCTCTACCTCATCCGTTCTGTTTTCTTTGGCCCCGTATTGAACACCTTCTTCCTCTAATGTGTAGGAAGGAGCGTTGACAACCATAATCCCGGGCAGAATCATCTTCGGTTCACTGTACCCATCAGGAAGGGCAAAATCCGCTGGAACCTCCTCACACAGTTCTCGCAATTGCTTCCCGGCAACAGCAATGACAAGCTTGGACCCTTTATTCAGGTCATGGCCGGTGTAATCCAGGGTGTCCATGGTCGTATTGGTTTGAAAATGGAGGTTTTCCCGCCAATCGACCCGTTCCAGGATATGCTGCATATATTTTCTGAAATCTGAGGCAACCAGTTCCGGATTGTCTTCGCCTGCGCAGATAAATAGATATTTTGTCAACGAAACCTGATTGAAACCAAGCAGAGCATTGGCCTGGGTAAGTATTTCCCGAGGTTCTCTGCGATCATAGGGAACATATCGCTCGGAGCCGATGGCCAGGAGCAGGCTATGTACTGCCGCTGCGTCCACCGCATGCACTTCGCGCACTCCTTACACCTGGGTTGGCAGGAGGTTACCTGCCAACCGATGCACGAATTTTCCGAACATGCTGTCTTCCTGCGGTGGCCTGCCGACCACAGTAAACGGCCAAACCGCATTGGTACGGTGGAAGACTTTTTCAACTTTCAGGTAGGGAAAAGGATGCTCCAGGGAATGATACCCCAGGTGATCGCCAAAGGGGCCTTCCGGTTTGGTATCCGGGCCTACGGTTCCCAAGATACAGAAATCGGCATCCGCTGAAATGACCCAACCATCAAGTACAGTGTAACGAAAGGCTCTTGCGGCGAGCATGCCGCCAAAGGTCAGTTCGCTCATACCTTCCGGCAGCGGCATCATGGCGGCAACTGTATGTGCCGGAGGGCCACCGACAAAAATACTGACCTTCAGTTCCTTTCCGGATTCTATTGCCTGCGTGTGATGAATACCAATGCCCCTGTGGATCTGGTAGTGCAAGCCCACTTCGCGATCAGGAACATATTCGTTGCCCGACATTTGTACCCTATACATGCCGAGATTGGATTGTAAGATGCTCGGCTTACTTGTGGGCGGCAGAGAGCAGACCTGGGGAAGGGTGATAAAGCTTCCTCCATCCAAGGGCCAGGAATGAATCTGGGGGAGGTCCTGGATGCGGCACTCACATTCCAATACTGGTATCTTCTTTTTCCAGTTTGGTTTCATGCCAGCCTGCACATCTCTCAGGGGAGTTGCCTGGGGAAGACCGGATCGTATATGCCTGGGAAGGGAGTGGAATGCGGTCCTGGGAAGCGTAAGCCATTTTCTTGGTTGACGCAGGAAAGGCAGGGGATCACACTTGGCTTCCAGAACATGTTGTACAGGTTTGAGAGATTTTTTAAAGAGAAACTCAACGCGCTCTATGGTGCCAAAAATATTGGAAGCCCCATGAAACCTGGAGCCCTTGATATTCTCAAATAAAATGGCAGGACCATGTTCCCGGTGTATTTGACGATGGATGGCAGCCATTTCCAAATATGGATCGACTTCCTCCTTGATCTTCAGGAGCTGACCGATTCGTTCCAGGTCATCGAGACATTCTAAAATAGATTTATGCATAAACCAAAATCCTTCTTCAAGATGGTATTAAGCGGTACACGCGTTATTGTGGTTCAGCTTTACCGTACTCCTGACCGCTAGGGCAACAGAAAAACAGTTTTGTCCGCCGGGTTAATTTACTCAACAATCCATAGAGGTAAGTTGCTGGGGAGGAGCCACAAGAATGAATACTGTCTAAATGGACAGTCAAGCTTGATATTGGTTCAGGGCAGAGAGTTGAACCACCCCACACAGGCGGCCTGCTCGGCGCTAGACATAAAGGTTGAGCGGTTATACTGTGTTTTCCTTCCGATCCTGGTTCTTTTGTCCTGCCATAACGGGTTATAGGGCATAAGGATACAGGTGGACATCCGGTGTTTTCTTAAAAAACCAGCCAGGCCAGCCAGGTTTTTTTTTGTGGCGGTAATTTCCGGAACCAGTGGAATGCGGGGAATGACTTTATCTTTTGCTTCTTTGAGCAGCCTGGAGAAATTATCCAGAATCAATCGGTTTGACTGCCCGGTATATGTGCGGCTCTCCTGGTCATCAATCAGTTTTAAATCAAAATAGATAAGATCCAGATAGGGCAGCATTTCGGCCTGGAATCGTTGGTAAGAAAAATAGCCGCAGGTTTCCAGTGCGGTGTGGATGTTATGGCTTTTCAAGGTCTTGAGCAAGGGTGCGGCAAAGGCCATTTGCATGGTTGCTTCGCCGCCGGAAAGGGTCACCCCGCCACCGGTTGATTGATAAAATGGCTGATCGATAAGCAGCTCGTAGAGCAGCTCGTCAACGCTGGCCTCTCGTCCGATCGGGGTAAGAGCAGCTTCCGGACAGACCTGGCAGCAGGACATGCAGGAGGTGCAGCGCAGATGGTCAACAGAGATCGCTTGATCTTTTTGGATACTGCCGTTTTCGCACTTGTCTAGGCAGGGACTCCCGCATTCGGTAGGACGGCATAAAGCGGCATTAAAAGACAAGCTTGGCTGAGGGGACTTGCCTTCAGGGTTATGACACCAAACACAGGAGAGCGGGCAGCCTTTGAAAAACACAGTGCTGCGGATGCCCGGCCCGTCTTCGCTGCAGTCCCGCTTAAGGTCAAATATGATCGCCTGATTAGATGACATATAACCACTCACAAGGTATAACGACCAATCTATCGCTTCCTTCTGCGCTGCATTCAATACGCCACACTACATTCCCAGTTCCATCTCAATGTTCTTGCCAATGGCACCAAATTTAAACATGTGCCCCACATTGCCTTGCACCTGAACAAGGTTTTCCAGCAACAGGCTGGCGATGTCGGCATCAGGCTTGTTCACAAGGCCGATAATGGTCTCCACATCCTTGAAGCTGATAACCAGATCAACTTTATCCGGATCGGCGGCCACCTGTTGTGCTTCTTCTTCCTTTAAAACCTCCACCGCCACCACCGCATCAGGATCCAGGCATTTGCCAAAGGGGGTGTCTCTGTATAAGCGATCCGGTTCCGGGCAGAACCTGAACCAGACGTTCATGTCATCCTCCGGATTGCTGGTGCGGATCAGGAACTTGCCCTGATAATATTCAATGCCGCCGTCAGCTTCCGGGTTCATGGTGATGAAATTTTCATCAAAAAATGTTTGCGCTTTCTCGGCCTGCTTTTTGCCAAGCAGTGAATCTCGAAGTATAAAGCCGAAACCAACCTTAAGCAGCATGGCCATGCCGCCGGCCGCAAAGGTTCCGCCAATGCGATCCAAGACACCGTTTACTTTTTCAGTGTCGGCGCCAAGGGACATAACCTTCTGGATATCTCTGGAAAATTGTGGAAATGATGCATGCATGTTTCCTTGCCTCCTCATTCTGATTGGTCATCAATGCACTGCCGAATATCGAGGCTAAAGCCGCTCTCGCTTATCAACACAACAAATGACATTGTTATTTATATACTAACCAGGGCGTGCTGTTCTTTCCCGTCTTCCAGGGCAAAGTTGGCCCGTTCAATAATTTCCCGCCGCATCTCAGGGCTCATGGTGACATAATAGGCGGAATAACCGGCTACCCTGATCATCAAATCTTTATAGGGCTCGAGGGCGGCATAATCCTCCGCCGTGGCTCCTGTACGGTTGGCCCGGGTGGCTGCCTGGTCGGCGGCCTTCAAGTCCTCAATTGAGGAGACACAAAGCTGTACTAACACCCCGTCGTTATCCAAAAAGACCTTCATGTAGCGGGCAAAAAGACTGGTGTCTTCTTGGAAGTGAGATGTGTTCCGGGTGGTCAGGCTGAGGTTGTAGGTGTAGCCGTTTTGAATGGTATCACCATTAACTTCGGCAACAGAAAGGATATGATCAAGGGCCTGTACTTTTTCGCCGTTAGCTTTGACAATCCCAGGGCAGGGGGTGATTCCACTGGCAAAGGCACGGCTGTCCCGGCGGCCATTGGGCGTAGCCTTGGTCAGCATGCCGAAGCCGGCATGATTGGTCATGCTCCAGTAACCGGCCAGATAACGGCCACCCCGATGGGTACGGTACTTATAAAAAACTTCCTGGATCATTTCGGTGAGCAGGTGGGTATATTTAACCGCCAGGGCGTTGTTGTATTTGCCGCCTTCGGTTTGATCCACACCAGCGCCATATTTGGGAGCAAGTTTGATTTTCCGGATAATCTCTTTAAGCCGCTCCAAGCTCATCTGCTCTGGTTTCTCTCCTTCCGGGAGTTGGAAAAAACCGATAATCCGCTCAAGCCAGTTCTGCTCGTCATCATCATCTTCAAGGGAGGGGTTGAAGTCCGCGCCCATGGCGGCCAGTAGTTCCGAGGCTGTAACATCCCCAT
Organism: uncultured Desulfobulbaceae bacterium; assembly: GCA_945787305.1. Taxonomy (GTDB): domain Bacteria; phylum Desulfobacterota; class Desulfobulbia; order Desulfobulbales; family Desulfobulbaceae; genus DRLX01. The sequence goes on from CALZIH010000134.1 coordinate 4,408, forward strand.
TGAAAATTAGGGAATCAACCACACAGAAGGAATCAATGACATCGGCAAGGCCGATAATGGCCACACCGGCGGAGTTGTATTTAGCGCCACCGGCCGCCACATCACGATAGCTTGCTTCTTCCGATGTTCCAGGAGTCGTAGTGGGGCCGGTGAATATACCGGAAAGAAAGGGGGATGCGCGCATTTTTTCCAGTGAACGGCCCAGGTAGTTGTTACATTGAACCGTGTGCCTGGCCATGGCGTCAAGCTGGAACTTGAAGGCCGCTATAAATTCGTCCATGGACTTCATGTTGATAAGCGGTGCAGTGGTGTACTCCGCCTTGTCGCTGAACAGGTTGGGGCCATCTTCGCCAACCCCTAAGCTCCGATGTTTGCCGCCAAACAGGCTCAACTCCAATACGGAAGGCAGGACAAAGAGCGTGGAGCCGGTATTGCCGTAGTGGCGGTGGGCCGAATTATGTTCAATGCAACCTATTGATGCGTATTCATGGGCATCGGATTTGGCTTCTTCAGGGTCTATTCCGCTATGCTGGGCGTAGTAGTTACCCATGGATTGAATAACCGGAGCATCGCCATGTATTGCCGGTGTGGCTCGGGTCTGGATGTTTACCTGGGATATACGGAGCAAATACGGATCATGTTTGTCGGCCGGCAGGGGATTTCCCAAGGAGTCCACGTGGTGGATTTCCTTATGATAACGAACATGGACGTTTGGGTCGCGAATGGCTAACAACTCTGTGGCCTTGAGGGTAATATAGGTCATGTCGTTGACTGCATCCACTGTTTTACCGTTCTCGTAACGCGTGCCGCCCAGAGTCAGCGCCTGATTGGAACCGCTGCCGGCAAACAGAACTTCCGAACCTTCAGTGGAAAGCGGTACGTGGTCCGAGCAGCGTAGAAAAAAATGACAGACCAGTTCCACTGCCCGTTCAATATAGTCGTGTTTTTCCTGATCAGTACGGAGTTTGGCCCAGTCCGCAAGATAATAAGGATTGAGTAGTTGATCAAAGCGACCTATGGAAAACCCGAAGTTGGTATTTTCCTGTAAAATCAAGTGGTAGCAGATCCACATGCAGGCGATGGCTTCATGCAGGGTCTCGGCGGGTTGAGCAGGGATTTTACGGCATATCGCGGCCAGTTCAGGGTTGGCTGCTTTTTCTGCCGCTTCTGCCAGCCGTAAAGCGTAAACCTTTGCACCCTCATATACGGTAATCAGCCCTTGCAGGAATTCGCGGGACTCAGGGGTAGAGGCTATGCCCTGATCAAGATCTTCCTGCATTTGCTTGATCAAGCCGTCAAAACCGAATTTGAGCACCCGCTCGAAGTCGGGGACCGTATGGGAAACACAGGTTGCCTTATCAGAAAGGAAAAAGGCAACCCGTTCAAACAGCTCCTGGCATTTGGGGGTTTCGCCGGCTTTTTTCTTGAGAGGGGGATCAATACTCGGGCTGCCGTCGGCCAACAGCCCGTCGTTTACCCTGTCACGATTTTCATCTTGATACGTGGCCGTATCGTAATCACTGTAACGGGCCACCTCTTGAACCACCAGGCGGTTGTTGAGCCAATAGGGAAATATTTCCTTGTTCAGCCGTTCTGCCACCTCCGGTCGGATTTTAAACGGGTTCTGGGGGCGATTTTCAACGGTCTTAAGTTCCGGCCAGATACAGTAGCCAATGGTGTCGGCGTAGACCACCGGGCCCACAAAGCTGGTGGTGGTCTGGCCCGGGAGCAAGTCGGTTGTTCTGACCAGGGGCGTTTTGTTGGTAAACAAATACCTTACTGCCTGCGATCTGCGGGTATAGGGGGACAGGCCGGCCTTTTCGCTACTCCGCATATATTCGGTGAGCAGTCTTGGTAACTCGTCACAGATTTCAGGAAGCCCTTCCGGGGAGAATAATTTTTCCCGCCAGGACTTTACCACTGGAAATCCATCAAGGCGAATATCGCTTAAGGCCAGATCATCCAGGGTTTTAATTTGCTCCGGGTTGTCATTGGGAATTGGAGATAGGGCTGAATCTGCAATGAAAGCGCCGGTCGGTGCAGCGATGGGGGATTGTAGATTAACCCGAATACCGCCATTTATAGAATTGTCACCATTCATGTCAGTCCTCTTCATTTGCTCTGTAACTACTCGATTGATCGGTAAAAAGAATCGCTCTCAATATATTGGTAGAGAGGGAGTCTGGTCAAGTTGTTTTAACGCTGTTACCCAAAAAAGTTTTTCCAGTTAACCAGCACAGGGGAAATTCTCTTTTGTATTATAAATCGCAGTGTCACATTGTAGCGTAATAACATTGGAAATGTGATTGTTTAATTGACTAAGAACAACAAGTATCACCTGATAGCAGAAAGTAGTTTTTAGGCCACCTTGAATAATTGTATTTTCGCCCGATCTCCCGGAGTCTCACAAGTTCGCTTACCTCGTTATGCTCAAAATTTTATCGCTGGGAATATCCTACCTGTGGTAAAATTGTTCGCATGCCTCGGAGTCTACGCTTACCTTACCTCTAACGAAAATCCTAATTTTTCAAGGTACCCTCCAGTCTATTCACCATGATTTCCACAAAAAAATTAATTTTCTCTCTCCAATCTGATATGCTTTTCATAGTGATAACGTTTACCCTCGCCAGTTTTCAACGGATGCGACATAGGCATAGAGAATGAGGCAGGCAACATTTCCTTATGAGGAGATAATGATGAAAGCTTGTAACTGTTCATTTTTCCATTTGTTTTTGTGCATTGTTTTGTTCGTCCACATGTTCTGTTTCACATCTGCGGCTTTCTCAACGCAACAGGTGTCGAAAACAGATGAAGAGATTGTCTTCCTCACTTGGTCCGACTACATGGACCCTCAACTTGTTGAAGAATTTGAGAAACGTTACGGTGTTTCAGTTAAATTTATCTATTACGGTACCGATGATCTCCGTGATGATAAGTTGCTTGCCACCAATGCTGTTGGTTATGACCTTATGGTTTGCAATGGCGCTTCACTTTTTGTGTATAACAAAAAAGGATGGCTTGCGCCTCTTACTGAAAAGGAAGTGCCGAACCTTAACCACATAGCGACAAATTGGACCACAGCCTTCAAAGGTGCTGAAGGCAAGGCCATGCCTTTTTTCTGGGGTACGGTGGGAATTGCCTATCGTAAAGATAAAGTAGTCGGCAAGGTAACGAGTTGGGGAGATATCTATAGTCCTGCCGATAAGCTGCACGGCCGGATCATGATGATAAAAACTGCCCGTGATGCTATAGGTATGGCTTTGAAATACCTAGGATATTCGGTTAACACAACCGACAAGCAGCATCTTGCCGAGGCAGGAAAACTTCTCATGGCTCAAAAACCAATGGTTCATAGTTACT
>CALZIH010000135.1:0-6024 GCA_945787305.1 uncultured Desulfobulbaceae bacterium
TACAGGTGATAATGTTGCAATGGAAGCGAGGAGTCAGTCGGCCTTACCCCAGGGGCCGTCCAGTACGCTCAAGAATATTGAGCGTCAGGAGATAGAAGCGGCACTACGGCGAAATGGCTGGGTGCAGGCCAGGGCTGCTCGGGAGTTGGGCCTCACCCAGCGCCAGATTGGTTACCGTATTAAAAAGTTTAATTTGTCCAGGCCGGCATTTGCCTTAGACGAATAACAGTTGTCGGCGCAATATATTCACAGCTGAAATGAAGGAGGGTGGCGAGTCGGTAAGCAGCACTTATTCACGGGTTCGTTGTTGCTATCTGTATAATTTCATGGTCTCCCAGGGGGCGATCCAACATGGCTGCAAGTGAGCGCACCTGACGGGTAAGGCGGGTGAGGTTCTTTTCATCCGGTCGTGGCAGGCCGAGCCGGCCAAGGGTGGCCGCAATAGAGCGTCTTCCGGCTTGCCTGCCTATGAGCAGTCTTCTCCTGGCGCCAACAAATTCCGGGGCGAACGGTTCATACGTTGCCGGGTCCGCCATCAGGCCCTGGAGGTGGAGCCCGGTCTCGCAGGAAAACAGATCTTTTCCAATGATGGGGCGTGTCGGGGCAATGGGAAAGTTGATTTCCCCGGCAACCTGTCTGCTCAACTCGGGAAGTCCGGTCAGGTTGTAGGCGGTTGATGTATTCTGGAGAACAAAAAAGGCCAGCACCTCTTCCAGGCGACTGTTACCGGCTCGTTCACCAAGGCCGAGAAGGGTTACGTCACCCCACTCCGCAACATGTTCCAGTGCTGTTATGGTGTTTGCGGTTGCCATACCGAAATCGTTGTGACAGTGAACTCCCAGCTCCAACCCTGTTTCATCAAGGCTTTCCAGGAGCTGGGTAATGCTGCTTGGGGTACAAATTCCCACAGTATCAGCCAGTCGCAGGCGAAAGGCACCCGCAGTTTCTGCTGCCCGGGCAAGTTCAATAATAAAATCAGGCTCAGCTCGACTGGCGTCTTCCAGGCCGACTGCAACCTTGGCAATGCCGACTGTCAAGGCCTGTTTGATGGATTGTCGTAGTGTCTTTACAGCCCATTTGCGGTCTTTTCCAAGCTTTGTTTGAAGGTGAAGGTCGGAAGCCGGTATGGACAAGGAGAGGCAGGTCGGTTGCAATCGGGCTGCATGGGTAATGTCAGTTTTCCTGCAGCGGCTCCAGAGTGAAAAAGATTGTTGCGGATGATTGTTATGAATATATTTGGCCAGGGGTTGCAACTGGTTATTGTCCTTGCCGGCAACGCCGATTTCAATTTCGTCGATACCTATGTTAACCAGTTCGTTGATGATGTATTTTTTTTGTTCAAGGGTAAAAAAGACACCGGGAGCCTGTTCTCCCTCCCGCAATGTCGTGTCGATGAGTTTGACCTGTGCGTGATTATTATTCTTCATTGGCGACAGCGGTTGTAATATTGAGCAGTGGATGGATTGTTTTTGTCTGTCAAGTTATTGGTTTTTCACGTTACATGACGACAAGGAATTCGGGCGGAATGTCCTGTAGTATCGATTGTTAACAATGAAAAGAAATATACTGTGATTTTGCCATTATCATGCCAGGATGCAATCGCTTAGAATATGCTAACGTTTTGGCGGTGAATTCAGGTTGTTGCCTGGATTTTCGCCATGATGTTCAGCAGAGCCGAAATTGCATATTTGCTAAATTTTGTTAAAAAATCGACAAAATTGTCACTTGTAGTGAAGGGTGGTGCCTGCTGTTTTCCGGTGGAGGTTTGAAACGCCCTTTTTTGTTTTTTAAGCCTAATCAGGGGACACAATACCATTTTCTCTTTATACTAAACCAAGTCAATGTATTCCCAATTTAAATGTTAATCCATTGTTTTGATTCAACAGAAAGAGAGATGTTCTGCGGTGACGACGCTGGAAATCTCGCCATTCGCTGCAATCATAGTTCGGGTCTTTTTTTCCACATGCAGCAACTCGATTTCCCTGACTTGTCGTTTGTTAATTTATTGCCTTGTATACATTCCCTTTGTCAGGAGGCTATCTCTGGCGGCGCTTTTTTCCCCAGACCGGATCTTGGCCGAAACGGTCCATCCACCAGTCATCGGCATCATAGATGTTATCTTCATCCGGTTTAAGTGGAAAGCGATACTCACTGCAGAAGCGCATGAGTAGTTCATAGGCCGAGGTGAGCCGGTACATGATCTCCTCTTTTTCTACATCACCACCGGCAAGATCCGGGTGGTGCTCCTTGCTCAGGCGGTGGTAGGCCCGTTTTATTTCACCCAGGGTTGCCTTGTCGCCGAGTTTGAGGATGTCGCGGGCCTCTGTGATGGCCTGCCATTCTTTTCGGTTCACGTCGCTTTGCCTTTTTTCCAGCTTTTTTCGGTTCCCGAGAGCAGGCGTTTGATATTGGGGATATGTTTCAGCCAGATCATGCCGGCGATGAAACAGGCCAGGAAGATTTTCCAAACCGGTTCAGATAACAAGGTGAGAGAAACAGGAATGGAGGCGGCGGCCAGCAGTGAGCCGAGGGAAACAAATCCGGACAGGCCGACGGCAATGATAAAAATGCCAAGGCTGAATAGGAGGCCCAACGGGGCAATATAGAGAAAAACACCCAGTCCGGTGGCCACCCCTTTGCCTCCTTTGAAACCGAGGTATACAGGGTACATATGACCGATAACCGTTGCCGCTCCGCAAAGGGCGACAACCAGGTTGTGTTGCGGTTCCGCACCGATCAGCAGGGCTGTAAGGTACATGGGCAGAAAGCCTTTGGCAATGTCCAAAAGCAGGGTCAGGACGCCAATTTTTTTTCCAAGCAGCCTGGCTACATTGGTTGCCCCTATATTGCCACTGCCGCTCTTGCGAATATCCACGCCGCTTGTGCGGGACAGGACCAGGCCAAAGGGAATGGCCCCGATACAATAGGAGGCAGCTATGCAGAACATTGCGGTAATGGTCATGGTTCAGGCTTTATTCTGTTTAAAGAGCACTTCAAGTTCACAGGCCGCGCCATAGGCGGCTATCTCTTCCTGCAGTGTTGCAACATATGGACAGTCCATTACAGCCAGAATCGAGTGGCGCAGGCGATATAGAGGTTTTGCTCCGTTGGAGTCCAGTTTTTCGACAATATAGGGGAAAATCTGCGGTCTTCGACATACCTCGGGCCGGTCGCCATAGACCCGGCAGCGCCCTTGCTCGGTTTCCAGGTTCGGGCAGTCGGTTGATTTGGGGAGAATCAGGCTCCAGCCGTTCTGCCAGTGGAAAAGGGCTGGGTCTGTTCTGGTGTAAAACGCTACGCCATCCTCAATCAATGGATTTTCGTCCATAGAGCGATGACACCGAGTCTCGGCCGTATCAAGATGGGGGATGGTGAAAAGCGATGTTTCCTTTTTCTTGAGCGGTATTTCAAAGAAATCCTGCTCCATACCTTGGGTGGGGCCGATGCAACAGAGTCGGCATCCGCAGGGTGCGCAGAGCAGGCTGTTGATTTCTTCCAGTTCATCGGTCAGGATCTGCTGCAGGGCGACAGCGGAAATTGCGGTCATGGCATCGACTGGTTCGTCTTGCTCGCTGACAACGGTGAATTGCGGTTCGACGCCTGTCTTTATGGTTTCCAGAAGTTGCAGGGCCTGTAGATGTCGCTGCAGCATATCCTGAGAATTTTCGTAAGTCGTATACGGTGTTTCTATGGGGGAAGGCATCTCTTCTATGACTTCGGCCACGTGTGTGAACGGGCCGGTAAGATAAAGAAACTGTACCATGGAAACCAGTGGCAATACCGGTTGTTGCAGCCGCTTAAGGCCGGCGCTGAGTTGCTGTCTTTCAACGCTATTGTTTTTTATAGGATCCATCTTCACAATTTACACAACTCCGATTGCAAACACAAGCGATGGCTGCAGTTTTTAGACTGGCATTGCGCCAACCTTTACAGTATGTATCATGATGATTAATAATAAAGGTAACTGTTCAGCAGCACCCCAAGGAGTCTGCGTTAATCTGTGTACATCTGGAGCACTGTTGAAAATTACTTTCTGGATTTTGGATCGATTTTTGGCCAGAATACGATGAGATGCTAGTAAAGAATTAATTCTCCGTTAGGTGATTACAAGAAAACTATCCGATGGCATTACGAAAAATTTTAACATACCCTGAGCCTGTCTTGCGACAGCAGGCCAAAAAAGTAGAGGTGTTTGACGAGGAGCTCAAGCAGTTGGCAACCGACATGGGCGAGACCATGTACGATGCTCCCGGTGTCGGGCTGGCGGCCAACCAGGTCGGTGTGCTTAAGCGGGTCGTCGTTGTTGATATATCCAAGAATGATGAGGCAAAAGAGTTCATTACCCTGGTAAATCCGGTTATTTCCAATGGTGAAGGATGTGTAGCCGGTGAAGAAGGTTGTTTGAGTGTGGTTGAATATGAGGCCAAGGTGAAACGATTCCAGAAAATCCACGTCACTGCTCAGGATCTTGACGGTAAGCCGTTGGACTTTGATGCCGAAGATCGTTTTGCCCGTATCATTCAACATGAGGTCGACCATCTGCATGGCAAGCTGTTTATTGACCACCTCAGTGCCTTGAAAAGAAACCTGTACAAGAAAAAGTTGAAAAAATTGTTGAAGAGCAGGGTATGAGACCACTACGAATTCTCTTTATGGGTACTCCCGACTTTGCGGTTCCTACCCTGCAGGCCTTGCTGGACGGGCCGGATACGATTGTCGGCGCTGTTTGTCAGCCGGACCGGAAAAAGGGACGCGGCAAGAAGTTGCAACCACCACCTATCAAGGTATTGGCACAGGAAAAAGGGTTGCCGGTTTTGCAACCAACCTCAATTCGAACCGATGCCTTTCTAGATGAGATCAAGGCGCTGCAACTTGACCTCATTGTTGTTGCCGCCTATGGCAAGATCCTACCAGGAAAATTGCTCAATCTGCCACCACTTGGCACTATTAACGTCCATGGCTCGTTGTTGCCGAAATATAGAGGTGCAGCCCCCATTCAATGGGCATTGATCAATGGTGAGCAAGAAACCGGCGTTACCATCATGCAGATGGACGTAGGGATGGATACAGGTGACATCCTGCTGCCGGCAAAACTGCCCATAACCGATGACGATACCACGGGCACACTCTTTGAAAAAATTGCCATGCTTGGCGGTAAGGCACTGCTTGAGGCCATCGGTCTGTTGAAAGAGGACAAGTTGCCACCCATAAAGCAGGATGAAAGTCTGGCCACCGAAGCCCCGATGCTGACAAAGGAACAGGGGCATATCGACTGGAATCGACCTGCCAGAGAGTTACATTGCCTTATTCGCGGTCTTGACCCCTGGCCGTCAGCCTATGGATTTCTTGGTGACCGGCGGTTTCGTTTTTTCAAGCCCCAGGTCGTCCATCGCGATGGCGGGAAGATGCATTGCTTATCCGGGAGATTCAACCGGAAGGGAAAAAGCGTATGACCGTCCAGGCCTGTCTCTGCGGTATTTCCCTTTCCCCCGGTGACCAGTTTACCTGATGAAGACTGCCTACCTTGACTGCTTTTCCGGGGCCAGCGGTAATATGCTGCTCGGCGCTCTTCTGGATGCGGGCTTTGCAGAAGATGCCCTGCGTCGAACTTTGGCGGCCTTGCCGGTGTCAGGGTATCAACTTGCAATTGAAAAGGTTTCAGCAAACGGTCTTGCCGCGTTTCAAGTGCAGGTACTGGTTGAACAAGACCAACCGCACCGGCACCTGAGCGATATTCAAGCGTTGTTGACGGCCTCTGATCTCCCTGATCCTTTCAAGCAAGGGGCAGAGTCTGTTTTTGTCCGCCTGGCCGAGGCCGAGGCTGCTGTCCACGGCGTTTCGCCCGAGGAGGTTCATTTTCATGAGGTAGGGGCCGTTGATGCCCTGGTCGATATCGTTGGCGTTGTTGCCGGGGTTCATCACCTGCAGGTCGAAAGAGTGTTCTGTTCGGCCCTGCCCATGTCAAATGGTTGGACCAAATGTGCCCACGGCGAGATCCCGTTGCCCGCTCCGGCGGTCTGCGCC
>CALZIH010000135.1:6056-13777 GCA_945787305.1 uncultured Desulfobulbaceae bacterium
GGTCCCATGCCTGCAATGACGATCAAGGCGACCGGCTATGGCGCCGGAACCCATAAGCGGCAGGATGGTCGTCCCAACCTTCTCCGGCTCTGTCTTGGCGAAGTGCATGATGCAGTCGAGGCCCTGGAGGTCGAAGTGCTGGAGACCCATCTCGATGACTGGAGCCCGGAGACTTGGCCGCATGTCAGCGAGCAGCTCATGGCTGCAGGCGCCCTTGATGTAAGCCTGACCCCCATCCACATGAAAAAGGGACGTCCAGGTTTTGTGCTTAAGGTTATCTGTGAGCCGGCCTTTTCCTTGCAACTTAAAAACCTGATTTTTTCAGAGACTACGGCTATAGGGCTGCGTTTTCACAGGCAGTTGCGACAGACATTGCCTCGGAGGGCGATTGCCGTGGAGACACCATGGGGTATGATTGAGGGTAAAGAAATAGAGACCCCGACCGGCACGGTGATCACGCCGGAATATGAGGCCTGCCGAAAGCTGGCAAAGGAAAAAAAAATTTCGCTAAAAACCATCTATACTCATTTTTCCCTCTCCTCTCCCCCTTTCACTGAAGCAACCTGAACACGTTTCGTTCTGGTAACCACTCGTCTGGATTATGGATAGATTGTACATGTTTATTGCCACAGGGGCCTATAGCGGCTACCTGCCAAAGGCTCCAGGTACCTGGGGTTCAATGGTTGGCGTGCTGCTCTGGTTCTGGCTACGTTCCTTGCCGTTAGTGCCTTACTTTAGCGTTGTTGCCGGAATATTTATTGTTGGGACCATTGCTGCCGGTGCGGCTGAAAAAATTGTTGATCACGGTGACCCTGGTTTAGTGGTCATTGATGAGATTGTCGGTCAGCTCATTGCCCTTGCTGCAATCCCTGCCGACCCGCTCTGGGTTATTCTTGGTTTTGTCTTCTTTCGAATTTTTGATATACTGAAACCATTCCCGGTTGGTTGGCTGGATGGACATATCCATGGCGGCCTGGGCATTATGCTTGACGACGTGGTCGCCGGGATTTACGCCTTGCTTGTTCTTCAGCTCGGCTTACGTTTATTTGGTTCTTAATTCCAGGAGCAAGAGTGGCAGGCTATATAGACTTTCATACCCATGCCTTTCCCGATCAGGTCGCGGCCACCGCAATTCCGGCCCTGGAAGAAAAAGGAAACGTCAAAGCCTATATAAACGGTACAGTTGCCGGTTTGTTGCAGTCCATGGACCAGGCTGGGATTGAACGCTCCGTGGTCTGTTCCATTGCCACTCGGCCGGAGCAGTTTCAGCCCATTCTCGACTGGTCGGAATCCATTCGCTCAGCCCGTATCGTGCCGCTGCCTTCGATTCACCCCGCAGATCCGAATCGATTGCAGCATCTAGAACAGATCAAGGAACGGGGGTTTATCGGCCTCAAGATGCATCCCTATTACCAGGATTTTTTTCTTGATGATACTGAGCTGCTGGATTTTTACGGCAAGGTGGAGGAGCTGGGGTTACTGCTGGTGATGCATACCGGTTTTGATATCGGCTTTCCCCGGACCAAAAGGGCGGATCCGGCAAGAATTCTCAATCTTTTGCAACTGATTCCAGGTTTGCGCCTGATAACCACCCATTTGGGCGGCTGGGATGAATGGGAAGACGTACGCGCTTTGCTCACCGGCCTTCCCATATATATGGAAATTTCATTTGCCCTGGACTTTCTCGATCAGATTCGTTTGCGAGATCTCATCGTTAATCACCCGCCGGAGTATATCCTGTTTGGTACCGATTCTCCCTGGGCCGACCAGGCAACCACCTTGAAAATGCTGACTAAACTCGGTCTGCCGGACGAACTGTTTGCCCGCATTGTCAGGGACAATGCGGGAGTGCTTCTCGACTGACAGCCTGCATGTTCACAATTTCTCCGGAAATCTTTATCGGAGATTTCATATTTTATCAGAGGGCCTGACGGATCCGCTCCATTGCTCGAGTAACGTTTTCGTAGGAGTTAAATGCGGAGAGGCGGATATAACCCTGGCCGCATTTACCAAACCCCGCTCCCGGTGTACAGACAACTCCGGATTCATTGAGCAAAAGGTCAAAAAAATCCCAGGAATCGCGGTTCCCCTGAATCCAGATATAGGGGGAGTTGTCTCCGCCCACATAATCAAACCCAAACTCACCAATGACTTTGGCAATCAGGTCGGCATTGTTGAGATAGTAGCCGACAAGATCCTGAATCTGGGCTTTGCCTTCTTGGGAGTACACTGCCTCGGCTGCCCGCTGCACCGGGTAGGAAACACCGTTAAATTTGGTGCAGTGCCTGCGGTTCCACAACGGATGAACGGCCTGTTTCGAGCCAGCCGAATCGTAGGCCATACACTCTTTCGGGACTACGGTATAGGCGCAACGGGTACCGGTAAAACCGGCATTTTTGGAAAAGCTGCGAAATTCAATGGCCACTTCCCGGGCCCCTTCAAGTTCATAAATGGAGTGGGGCAGGGAATCATCACGGATAAAGGCTTCATAAGCGGCATCAAAGAGGATAAGCGCCTTGTTTTCACGGGCATAGTCCACCCAGGTTTGCAACTGTTCTTTCGTTGCTGTCGACCCGGTAGGATTGTTGGGAAAGCAGAGGTAAATCAGGTCCACCGGCTCCGTTGGTAAATCAGGCACATAATTGTTATCTTTGGTGGAATCAAGATAAACGATCCCCTGGTAACGGCCATCGGCAAAGGTGCCGGTACGACCGGCCATGACGTTGGTGTCCAGGTAGACTGGGTAGACCGGGTCGGGAATGGCGACCCGCGTATCCAGGGAAAAGAGTTCCTGGATATTGCCTGTGTCACATTTTGCCCCATCAGAGACAAAGATTTCATCAGCACTTATTTCCGCACCGCGAGCCTGGAAGTCGTTTTCGGCAATGGCTTGGCGAAGGAAGTCATATCCCTGTTCCGGACCATAGCCATGGAAGCCGCTTTCGGTCGTCATTTCGTCAACGGCTTTATGGAAGGCCTGGACACAGGCATCGGGCAGAGGTTTGGTGACATCTCCGATGCCGAGCTTGATGACGTCTTTTTCCGGATTCTGTTCCTGGAAGGTTGCGACACGCTTGGCGATATCGGAAAAAAGATAGGAAGCCTGTAGTTTTAAGTAATGTTCATTTATTTTCAGCATGTTGAGTCGTATGAAAGTTGGGGTTGATATGTTTTTTCCGTCGGGGAGTGGAAGCTTCAGAGCTTCACGCGCACCCGTTTACTGAAATCATAGCCATCGGTGGACAGATCGTAATCCATCCGTCCCGCCTGTAGTGAAAATTTAGGTCCCTTGATATCCACCTCTACCGGACTGACTACCATTTTCGTGGCATCATAGTAGTGGAGCAAGTCGGTGTACAGCTCTTCGCGTGTTTTTGGTTTGCGGATAATGACATTGTCTATCAAAACAAGGTGTCGTTCGTTGATAAAGTAGGTGCCCTTGTTGCTGGACATGGTTACCGGGTCCTCCTTTCCCTTATACAAGGCATCCACCTCTATCATGCCAAGTTCCTGGTCTGTTTTACCGGTAAAGGCCCGTTTGGCATTTACTACCCATTCTTCCTTTCCTGCATTGGTCAGGGTAATGGTGATGGAATCCATGACAAAGTTCTGCTGTTGCTTGTTAGAGAGTGCTGCCAATTGAGGGTCATAGCCGCCTCGTGGTTTAAGAAAGTTTGTCACAGAAGGCTTCCACAGCGGACTGAAAACAAAAAGCGCCAGCGGGATTATCCAGAGCAGGTTACGTTTATTTTTCATCAACCGCCATAACTTGCCAACAGGGCAGAGAACTGTCCTCTGCCCTCAAGGATCAATTCACAGAGTTCGCGGACTGCCCCATGGCCACCACTCTGTTTGCAAACGTAATCAACCCGTTGCCTGACTTCGGCCACCGCATTTGCAGGTGCCGCCGCCAAGCCGACTCGACCTAAAAGGGGAAGGTCGAGCCAGTCGTCACCCATGTAGGCTGTCTGCAGGGGCCGCAGACCGGTTGTTGTGAGAATTTCTTCGTAAACAGCCTGTTTGTCCTTTCTGCCTTGATAGAGGTGGGCAAAGCCCAGGTCGGCCGCCCTTCGCTTTACCGCTTCAGAGGTACGGGCCGTTATCAGACCTACATCCACACCACTGTCTTGGAGTATACGGAGACCAAACCCATCCTGGGTATTAAACCCTTTGGATTCTCCACCACCTTCGGTGTAGACGATGGTACCGTCTGTGAGGACGCCGTCCACATCAAGGAGTAATAGCTGTATCTGTTTTGCTCTGGGGAGCAGTGTTTTCCATTGTTCATTGCGTTGGATCGGTTTTTTACGTTCCATGGCTCGCTCCCGTAGGGCCTGTGTCAGCTCGCAGTCTGAGGGGTATCCTCCGGGTTTGGAGGTTGGACAAGTGGGGTCATCCATTGCTTTCTCCAGCGGCAGCCGTACGAATGGCCAGCAACTGTTTGAGAAGGGGCTCCACCTGTTCAAGGGGCCAGGAGTTGGGGCCGTCACACAGGGCCTTGTCGGGATCCGGATGGACCTCCATGAACAGGCCATCTATCCCGGCAGCCATGGCGGCTTTAGCAAGCGTCGGGATAAATTCACGCTGGCCGCCGGAGCTGCCTCCAGCCCCACCGGGAAGTTGAACGGAGTGGGTGGCGTCATAGATTACAGGGCACCCCATGCTGCGCATGACCGGCAGGGAGCGCATGTCCACCACCAGATTATTGTACCCGAAGCTTGTCCCACGTTCGGTTAACAGCAATTGTTCGCAACCGGCAGCTCGTATTTTGCCGACAGCGTGCTCCATGTCCCAAGGCGAAACAAATTGGCCTTTTTTCAAGTTGACGGCCGTGCCTGATTTTGCTGCTGCAACCAGGAGATCGGTCTGTCGACAGAGAAAGGCTGGAATCTGGATGATATCAAGAATGTCGGCTGCAAGTTCCACCTGCCCTCTCTCGTGGAGGTCGGAGACCACAGGTACACCCACCTCGTGTCGGATACGGCCCAGCTGGCGTATACCGCTTTCCACCCCCGGACCGCGAAAGGAGTCCAGAGATGTGCGGTTAGCTTTGTCGAAGGAGGCCTTGAAGACATAGGAAATACCAAGGCGCGAGCAGATAGCCTTCATTTCCCGGGCAATATCCCAGGCAAGTTCACCGGATTCAAGTACACAGGGGCCTGCCAACAGTAGCATCGGGTGGCCGGGGCCGACCAGATACGGACGATCCGGGGTAGTGATGGTTACAGGATGTATCATCTATTCTGTCTACTGCTGTTGTTCAGGGCAGCTTTGATAAAGTCTCTGAACAAAGGGTGAGGTTTCATGGGTTTTGATTGAAATTCAGGGTGAAATTGACAGCCGAGAAACCAAGGATGCTCTTTGATTTCTATGATTTCCACCAGTGTGTCATCCGGTGATGTTCCGCTGACCACGAGACCCGCTTCTTCCAGTTGTTTACGGAAAATATTATTGAACTCATAGCGATGACGATGCCGCTCGCTGATTTCTTTCTGATTGTAGGCAGTGGCTGCCAGCGTGCCTTTGATTAATTTGCACGGATAGGCACCTAGGCGCAAGGTTCCACCCATGTCGGAGTTTTCATCCCGCACTTCGGTTTTACCGGAGCGGAAATCAAACCATTCCTTCATCAGGTAGATGACCGGTTCAGGCGTGTTCGGGTCCAGCTCTGTGGAATGGGCCTTTTTCAGTCCTGCGATATTGCGTGAAATTTCAACAACGGCCAACTGCATTCCCAGGCAGATCCCGAAAAAAGGAACCTTGTTTTCCCGGGCATAGCTGATGGCCCGGATTTTTCCCTCCATACCGCGGCTGCCGAATCCGCCGGGAACCAGAATGCCATCACATTCCTTGAGTTCATTATCGGCTTCACCTGTTTCCAGGTCATCGGCGGCGATATATTTCAGCTCAACCCGGGCATCGTTGGCAATGCCACCATGCACAAGTGATTCATGCAGGCTTTTGTATGCCTCCTTCAGCTCAACATATTTACCGGTGATCCCTATGGTGACTTTATGGAGCGGGTTTTTGATCTTGTGGACAAGCTCCTCCCAGGGCTTGACATTGGGAGCCCCAGTCCATATGCCTAGCTTTTCAAGGATCCGGTCATCAACACCTTCTTCGTGTAAATGCAACGGTACCTCGTAGATGCTATCCACATCAATAGCTGTAATGACCGACTTCGGTTCCACGTTACAGAATAGGGCGATCTTTTTCTTGAGCGATTGGTCAAGCGGCACCTCGGTGCGGCACATCAGGATATCCGGCTGGATACCTGAGGCGAGCAATTCCTTGACCGAATGCTGCGTGGGTTTGGTCTTGATCTCTCCGGCCGTCTTGATATACGGGACCAGGGTCAGGTGGATAAAGAGAGAGTACTCTCTGCCCAGGTCGCCGCGTAACTGACGGATGGCCTCGATAAAGGGCAGCCCTTCGATATCGCCGACCGTACCGCCGATTTCGATGATGGCCACATCAACGGTGCCGTCAAGCTGGAGGACTGCCTCCTTGATTTCATCGGTAATGTGCGGGATCATCTGCACGGTACCGCCCAGATACTCACCCCGTCGTTCCTTGGTGATGACCGAATAATAGATGCGGCCTGAGGTGTAATTGTTTTTTTGGGCCATGACCGCATTGGTGTAGCGTTCATAATGCCCCATGTCCAGGTCGGTCTCGGCCCCGTCATCGGTGACATACACTTCACCGTGCTGGAAAGGGTTCATCGTGCCTGGATCCACATTGATATAGGGATCAAGTTTCTGAAAAGTAACGGTCATGCCGCGACATTCAAGCAGAGAGCCGATTGCGGCAGCAGCCAGCCCTTTGCCAAGGGAAGAAAGAACACCGCCTGTTATAAAAATAAATTTTGTTTTCCTGGTTGGCTCTGTTTTCATGCCACCTTCCTGTGGGACTGAAGAAAAGAAAATGGCAGCCTGAGGCTACCGTGATTTACCTATACCCTGATGGGCGCTCACCATACCTCATCAGGAGGTATTTGACAACTGCCAGTCGGGATCAAATTAGAGCAGTTCCGTGTCTTCATGGGAGTATGGGGGAGCACAACAGCAAAGAATCACAAGAGGTTGATTGCCGGTGTTTGTTACCATATGTTGAGCCCCAGGTTGGATGCAAATTGTATCTCCGGCTGCAATAGTAAATTGCCGATCTTCAATCCTCATTTTTCCGTCACCGGAAAGTATATAATACAGTTCCTCACTGCTCTGGTGTTTATGTAGACGAGTGCTACTTCCTGGCAGAATGGTTGCTTCTGCAAGGCTCTGTTTACTGTTGCCGTGTACATTCGGGTGCATCAGCTCCCGGATTTCCGAACCGTCTTTGGTGATATAGGAACTGATATCCTTCTGTGAACTATGTGTTTGGTTCCTTGTCATTTTCTTTATTTATCAGTTTGTTATGTATGGTGTTTTTCTGTCAGTGGCCCCTGTTGTTTTTCATGTTCCTGAATCCGTGAGCGGTCGGCCGTGGTTCAGGTGCGTGATAGAAACCACACTATTATCCTGTAGTGATATCGTATATTGATGACCTCTATACGCAGACTTCAAAGCAGATAAGCCGCTGCTGGACGCCTCGAAGGGCGAACAGGTGAAATTATTAAGGCACCCTTAAATCACGCACAGCTCGCAATTTATTTCATAATATCTTACAGGTACAGGAAGTAAACAATAGTTTTACCTCACAAATTCAGGGAAGAGATTTAG
>CALZIH010000136.1 GCA_945787305.1 uncultured Desulfobulbaceae bacterium
TTTGAAATGTCGACTCGTTCAGGAATGTGGCCTCTCATCGAAGCGTAACGCCTTTGTTTTCTACGCTTTTTAGGTAAAGGGGTCAAGTCTCTCGTTGACCTAATGGTTGCATTGTATCACCAGGTGAATATATTCAGACCATTACGAGTTTATTCTAGATTCTAGTCGAACCAAGTCAACGAGAAAAGGGGCCAGCTTAATTTTTTGATCAACCCCCGAGCTTGAGGCTGGATGCCTTTGCATAACATGAAAAACAGGGGGCTGGTTTTATTCATCCGGGAGGCAGGTTAAATTTTTCTAATCATAGCAGTAGGTAAGTAATACGTTCTACGATTATTCGGAATGAAAAGTATTCTGCCACTGGTGCAGAAAAATAAAATCAGTCCCCTCACAGTGGTCTAGCTGAGGTTTGCGGGGAATCAGAAACAAAAAAAGCGTCAGTGTGCTCATGGGCACATCTGACGCTTTTTTTTACTGCGCGATCGGAAGTGTTACTATATTGATCAATGCTTGAACGAGCGCTGGCCGGTGAACATCATCGCCACCTGCGGGTCGGCCTCGTTGCAGGCCTCGATGGAGGCGTAGTCACGCATGGAGCCACCTGCCTGGAGGATAGCAGAGATTCCCTCGCGGATACCCACATCCGCTGCATCGCGGAAGGGGAAGAAGGCGTCGGAGATCATCACTGATCCGGGCAGGCCGGCCTTGTCTTCTTTGACCTTGGCATCAATTGCCTCGATGTCTGCCGCGTCCCGTTTACCCTGTTCAATCTCCAGGGCCAGATCGGCATAGGGAATGCCGAACTTGTCAAAGCAGGTGATGTCCGCGTATTTGACGTATGCCTTGTGGATGGCGATTTCAGCCACCCCGACCCTGTCCTGCTCGCCGGTTCCGATACCGGTGGTGCAGCCGTCCTTGACGTAGATGACCGAGTTGGATGTTACGCCATGCTCTACGGCCCAGCCAAAGATCATGTCGTCGATCTCCTGCTGATTGGGCTGGCGTTCACAGGCATATTCCTGTCCTTTCCAAGTTGCTGTGGCCGGTTTCAGATCATTGATGGAACGAATGGAGTTGACCGCTGATTGCTGCACGATAATGCCGCCATCTATGAGCGATTTGAAGTCGACAAAACGAAATTTTTCAAAATCGGCCAAGCGGTTGATGCCATCCATCCGGATAACCCGCAGGTTTTTTGCTTTGGCCAGGATGCCCAGGGTGCCCTCCTCAAATTCGGGGGCGCAGACTACTTCAAGGTAGTTCTGGCTCATCAGTTCTGCGGTTTCTCTATCGACCGGTCGGCTCATGATCACCGCTCCGCCAAAGGCGGCAATACGATCAACGCGGTTGGCTTTGTTATAGGCATCGGCCAGGGTTGAGCCGATAGCGGCACCACAGGGGTTGTTGTGCTTGAGGATAACCGCGGCCGGCTTATCCGCCAGATACTTGATAATATTTAAGCCGTTATCGACATCGGTCAGGTTGATCTTACCCGGATGCTTGCCCACCTGCAGCATATCATCAACCGTGATGCCACTGACCAGCGAATTACCCGGATCAATGAACTTACAGTCTCCCAGTACCAGATTGCCGTTGGCCAGTTCGTACAGGGCCGCTTCCTGGTCAGGGTTTTCACCGTAACGGATTCCGCGCTCGTCAACAGTTCCGTCTTCCATTGGGATGCCCCAGGTTCTTTTACGGTAAACCAGGGTCTGGTCGCCAAAGGAAATCGTCATCTCCATGGGGAATGAGTCGCCAAGGATGGTTGTGTACATTTTTTTGATGTCGCTCATGTTACTTTGCTCCAGGTTTATATTGGTCTTAACGTGTCTAGGCTCCCTTGAAAAATTGTATTTTCGCCCAATCTCGGCGTTATGCTCAAAATTTTATCCTGGGAATATCCTGCCTGTGGTAAAATTATTCGCATGCCTTGATCTCGAACGAAAATCCTAATTTTTCAAGGCGCCCTTAAGCATATTGGTCCGAAATGCTCAGTTGTGGTTTTGCCTACTGATGGAACCGGTCAATTGTTCTTTAATGCGGCGGGAATATATTCTTTTGTTAACGGGTTCTCAGCCTGTTAGGCCTGAAAGGTACGATCCCAGTCTTTGCAAACCGGGTCAAAACCTTTATCCGTAATCATTGCACAGATCTCTGTTATCGATCGGTGGTCACCGACGGAAAACTGTTCCCCCTCGTGTTCATCCGATGAATACCCTCCCGGCGCAGTGCAGGAGCCAGCCGAGTATCTGGTAGGCCCGAGGCCGAGCATCCCGTCGCGAAACCGCTGTTCTTCACGGGTGGAGAGGATTAAACCTACATCAGGATCAAAGATGCGAAGTGCAAAGATGAGCTGGCTTAAATTTTGTTCCGAGACATTGACCAGGGGAGAAAAGGCACCGGCGGCAGGTCGCAGACGCGGAAAACTGACGGTAAAGCCTGTCTGCCAGAACCGTTTTCTCAACCAGGCTAGATGCATGCCCAGGACCAACCCTTCGCAGCGCCAGTCGGAAAGGCCAAGAAGGGCGCCAATGCCGACTTCACGCATACCTGCTGCGGCGGCCCTGGCGGGTGTATTCAGCCTGAAATCAAAGTCGCATTTTTTACCTGCCAGGTGCACCTGATCATAGACAACCCGGTCATAGGTTTCCTGGTAGACCGCAACGGCGGTGATCCCTGCCTTGAACAGCCGGGCATACTCATCCTCTTCCAGCGGCTGTACCTCAATGGAGAGGGCGGCAAATTTATCCTTGAGCCGTCGGGCAATCTCTTCCAGGTAGTCGACGCCAGCCTTGGCCGGAGCCTCGCCGGTGACCAACAGAACGTGCTGGAATCCACGTTTGTGAAGTATCTCCGCCTCCTGTTCCGCCTCCTCAACAGTCAACTTGCGGCGCGGTATTTTATTATCAGCGGCAAATCCACAATAGGCGCAGCGGTTGACACAAAAACTGGACAGATACAACGGCGCATAGATCTGGGTGGTGCGACCAAAACGCTGGGTGGTGATCTGCCGGGAACGGGCCGCAATCTGCGGAAGAAAAGACTCCGCAGCGGGGGAGAGCAGGGTGGCCAGGTCTTCTCTTGAGCATTGGTCTCTACCCAGTGCAGCCTGCACATCGGATGCCGACTTATTGTTGATATTGTCGTACAGTTCCGGAAAACCAGGGACCGAAAAGGTTGAATCGTTAATCTGCATACCCTTAGTTCTGGATGAAACTTAAATCTTCACCAACATGACCGCTTTCCGGCGATGAAGCGCGTGCAGCAGAGGTGCTTGACCCCAGTCCGGCTTCAAAGGCTTCTCGACCGGCTTCAACTGCCATTTTAAAGGCCGCAGCCATCCGGATCGGATCACCGGCAACAGCAATGGCCGTATTGACCAGGACGGCATCTGCGCCCATTTCCATGGCCTGGGCGGCATGCGAAGGTGCGCCGATTCCGGCATCAACCACCACTGGAACCTGGGCCTGTTCAATGATGATGGCGACTTGCATGGCGGTCTGTATTCCCATATTTGTACCGATCGGCGATCCCAGAGGCATGACGGCTGCAGCACCCACATCCTGGAGTCGCAGGGCCAGGATAGGGTCGGCATTCATATAGGGGAGAACAATAAAACCTTCCTTGACCAGTTCTTCGGTTGCCTTCAGGGTATCCACCGGGTCGGGTAGCAGAGTGCGGGGATCGGGGGTAACCTCCAGTTTCAGCCAGGACGTACCAGAGGCCGCCCGGGCCAGGTGGGCCAGGCGGATGGCCTCCTCGGCATTGCGGGCACCGGAGGTGTTGGGAAGAAAATGAAAGGTCTCCATGTCCAGATGCGACATGATATCATCTTCCGGGTTGTCCAGGTCGACGCGGCGCAGGGCAACGGTAACCATCTGCGCTCCGGATGCGGCAATGGCTTGCTCCATGACGCTTGCGGAAGAAAATTTTCCGGTTCCGACAAAAAGGCGTGATGGAAATTGAGTGTCTGCTATCGTCAGCATGTTCAGCCACCTCCAACGAAACGGATCAGTTCGACATGGTCCCCGTCTTGGAGCTGGAGTTGTGCGTACTGGTCAGGCGTGATGATTTTTTTGTTAATTTCAGCGACAACGGAATCGGGGGCAAGCTGCAACTCCTCAAGCAATTGCTGAAGGGACGAGCCCTCGGTTATGTCCTGTTCGTTGCCGTTGCAGATAATATGCATAGTCTTTATTATTAATATCCGTTTATTCTGGAGTACTTGTTGAATGTAGGTACACCAAATGCTGTATCGAAACATTACATCATAATCGGTACAGCGCCCCTTGCCAATAGTGAAAAATCAGGATGCGGCCGTCCGTACGGTTTTTGCATTATGCATCGTCAAGCCCTAAGAGCAGCCTGATCGCCTGGTTTGCCTGGTGGTGGGCGGCAATGCCGACCCTAGGGGCGAACAGGGTGCCAACCTCCTTGACGTCGGATGTATTGTCGCCGACGATATAGACGTGCGTTTTGATTTTTCTGCAAGTAATGGTGTTGCCGCTGTCATAACCAGCCATACCTGATGCGCCGACATAGCCGGTGTCCGGCATATGTTGCAGTACACTTCTAAGTGCTGCCGCTTTCATGGTCGGGTCGTCAAAACATTCAATCAGTACGTCTACATTGCCAAATAACCTGGGAATGGATTGCTCGCTTAATTTGAGATCCAGTGTCTTTATGGCAACAAAGGGATTAACCCGGACCAGTGTTTTTTTGAGCGCCTCGGTTTTCTTCCTGCCGATCTGGTCTATAAAGTAGTGCTGCCTGTGGATGTTGCTCAGCTCAACGATGTCGTGGTCGGCGATGGTCAGTTTGCCGATGCCGACTTTGACAAGGCTGAGCGCCACTGCCGAGCCGAGTCCACCAAGGCCCATGATGCCAACGGTTGCCTGTTTGAAGCGTTGTTGAAAATCCGGGCTGTGGCGGCTTTCAAGGGTTCGTTCCATTTCGCGAGCCGATGGAATTTCGCCCACTTTGATCAGATAGCAGATATCCCCGTCCTGGAGAAGCGTATTCGCCGGAGCCCGGACGCCATTGAGTATCGTCACATCGGCGCCGGGTTTGAGTGGGGCCAAGTCGCCAAGCCGCATTCCGTCCTGGAAGGGGTGGGGACGTTCATTGACCATCAGCATGGGGTCAGCCAACCCGGTAGGTCAGGGGGGGAATATGCTCTGCCTCTTCAATGGTAGTGTTGTGCAGGACACTATGGGCGCCAATAACGCAATTGTTACCAAGGCTGCACTTGTTGAGCACCGCTCCTGTTTCAAGGTGGACATTGTTTCCGATTGTCGAATGGTCCGTGACCTGGACACCGGCCTGGATAACAGTATCCTGACCAATGCTGCAGCTTGGCGCAATAAGAATGGTTTCCGGTGAATACATGGTCACCCCGGAGAGCATGAGATCCTGGTTATGGCGCATCTGCAGCTCTGCATGGGCCTGTGCCAGTTCAACACGCGAGTTTACGCCAAGTACATCTATGGCTTGCGGATGAACAAATTTGTGGACCTTGTGCCCTTGTTTGTTGGCAATGGCTATGATGTCGGTGAGATAGACCTCGCCTTGGCTGTTATCCGTCCCTACCTGCTTCAGGGCATCAAAGAGAAAACGACGTTCAGCCAGATAAATGCCGGCATTAATTTCTTTGATCAGGCGTTGTCTGGGATCGGCGTCTTTCTGTTCAACGATTTCAAGGACATTTCCCTGGCTGTCGGCGATGATTCGTCCATACCCGAAAGGGTCATCCAGCAAAGTCGTCATCAGGGTGACCGTACTGCCGGAGTTTTTGTGGGCATCAATCATGGCCTCAAGGGTCTCGGGGCGGATGAGCGGCGTGTCGCCACAGAGAATCATGATCAGGTCGCTTTCCGAGCAGGCCGTTTCAGTGCAGAGCACTGCGTGACCCGTGCCCAACTGTTCTTCCTGGACAATGGGAGTGTGCGTATATGTATCAATGGATGCAAGGACTTCCTGGCGTTGATGCCCTACAATAACAGCTGGATGCTCGATCCCGCTCTGGGCAACAGCACCCAGTACATGGTGGAGCATGGGTTTGAAAAAAACCTCATGCAGGACCTTGGCCCTTGCCGATTTCATGCGGGTGCCCTTGCCGGCAGCGAGGACGACCGCGGTAATGTTTGAATGCATGGCGAATTCCTGTATACCGAAGTTCAAGAGTCTTGGTTTGGGTGAATAAATCTTTGAATGTAGCAGAAAAGTGAAGGGTTTGCCAAGGTCTCATTTCATATAGTTACGGCCCATCTGTTGAATTTCCTGGTGCAGTTTTTTTCGTAATGTTTCAGGGGCAATAACTTCAGCCTCGGCGCCGAACTGCAATACTTTCATAATCAATTCCCGATCATCGGCAACCGGCAGGTTGAGTACAACTCCATCGTGTTCTTGTCGAATTTCCTGGGCGGGATGCCAGTGTTGGTGGCGGACGATCTCAGATGCCGTTCCTGTAAATTTAATGATAGCCTGGTAAGCGACCGGTCCCTTGAAAATGCCGAAACTGTCGGTCAGCCAGTTGTCGTTTTCAGGCATGGTGTGTTCTATTGGGGCCTTCATCTGCATAGCTTTCGTCATCCGTGCAAGATGAAACATACGACGGCCTTCTTTGCTTCTGCACCAGGCCAGTAAGTACCACCGGCCCTGATAGTTGACAAGTTTCAGTGGTTCAACAATTCGTCTGCTCGACTGACCTGTACCGTCACGGTAGGTTATTTTCAGGTGTCGCTGCTCTCTTAGAGAAGAAAGTACCGATTTAAAGAGTGTTCCATTGATGGATTCTTTTTCGATCCATTCGCAATGTAAGTAATCTGCAATATTCTTTTTTCCTGGAAAGAGAACGCCTTGTAACCTTTTTTGGATCTCTTTTAGTTCGGGAAGTTCGGAGAGGCCAGCTTCTTCGGCCATATTGCCAAGGAGCCCGAGAATAAGGGTCATGGCCGGACTATCTTCAAAAGGGAGTTGAAAGTCGTCGCGGGTGTAGAAATACCCATTTTTTTGTTGATGAAAAGCCAGCGGAGCGAGGAGCCGATCCCTGAGGTAGGCCACATCTCTGTGGGCCGTTGCCGAGGAAATTTCAAATTCCCGGGTCAGGCTGTTGGTGTTCGGATAACTACCGGAGACAATCTTGGCGTGAAAGAAATAAATGCGTTCAAGAAGGGACATGCGGCTACCTTGAAAAATTAAAAAAAAATAGAGGGTCTATCACTATATGATAAACCCCTCCTGTTATAGTCAAGAAAAATATAACAACGGAGGGTGCTCATGGAATACAGAATGATAGTGCGGCAGACGATGTTTGATTTTAAAAAAACAAAGAAGGGCAAACTGAAATTGCATACTGTCAGGTTTTTACGGGACAGCATCATGAAACATAAAAACAATCTGTTGGTGGTCACGGAGCAGAACAGGGCTCAGTTTTTTGTGGGCGGCGCTACACCTCTGGCTGAACTGAGCAAAGAACAGTTCCGGTTTGTGACGGCGGCGACAAAGTTTTTTGGACACCTTCCAGACCAGAAACAACTCCCGGTGTGGTTATGGGCAGACAGTTTGGAAATGCCTGCAGAACGTTGTAACGCGCACCAAATGGAAGAAATAACCTTCCAGCCGGTAGGTGTCAACATAGTTTTCGCCTGATCGAACCCTTTAGGCAGCCTTCTCCAATTCAACATTCTGCGTTTGTTCATTCACTGGGTTGAGT
>CALZIH010000137.1 GCA_945787305.1 uncultured Desulfobulbaceae bacterium
CCGTACGTCAACAGGGTTGAAGTTCCCTGTTACTCTTCGTCCTTAAGCTCTAAAAAGCCAAAAAATCTGGCTCCATAATAGAGAAGAACAAGGAGCAGCAACCCCCCGACAAGACCATCGACGGTCCGCTCAAGAGCGGTGGCGATTCCGGCTTCCACTCGTATATTAATCACATACCAGACAAATACGGCGGCAAGCCACCAGGGAGAAATCTGTTTTTTCTGCATAGCCTGTCTCCTTTAGGCTCTAGTCTGCATTTCTCAGAGAACATCTACTGCAACAGCAGAACGCGATATATTTCTTTCGTTACAATTCCTGCTCTGATGCTGACTAGCTGAATGAATCAACCTTAAACAACGACACTGGTTCAGTGTTGCTCAGTGCAACAATCCGAACCAATGTACAAGTACACTCTTAATCGCTCCCCTTGAACTCTGCAACCAATGCCTGAATAGAGGCCTTGGCATCACCAAAATACATTCTGGTATTGGGCCTGAAGAACAGGGCATTTTCGATACCGGCAAAGCCGGGGTTCATGGAACGCTTAAGCACGATTACCGTCTTGGCGTTATGGGTCTCAATGATAGGCATGCCGTAGATCGGGCTGGATTCGTCTTCAAGAGCCGCCGGATTGACCACGTCATTGGCCCCGATGACCACGCAAACGTCCACGGAATCCATCCGCGGATTGATATCATCCATTTCTACCAGCTGATCATAGGACACATTTGCCTCGGCAAGCAAAACATTCATGTGCCCAGGCATGCGGCCGGCCACTGGATGAATGGCATAGGAGACCTCGGTATCGTTTGCCTCAAGCAGATCTCCCAGCTCACGGGTAACATGCTGCGCCTGGGCGACCGCCAAACCATAGCCGGGAACAAAGGCGACGGAATCAGCAGCCTCAAGGATGTAATACACATCCTCGGCAGAGGCAGGGCGAACCTCACCCTGGGGTCCATCCCCTTGCGCAGTCTGGACGGTTGAACCAAAACCGGAAAAGAGCACATTGGCCAGCGAGCGATTCATGGCCTTGCACATGATATTGGTCAAAATCATACCGGCGGCGCCGACCAGCGCACCGGCCACAATTAGGATATTATTGGAAATAACAAAACCGGCGGCACAGGCGGCCAAACCGGAATAGCTGTTTAACAACGATATAACCACCGGCATATCGGCGCCGCCGATTGGAATGGTTGAGGTGACGCCAAAGCCAAGGGCGACCAGGACGATAAGGATAAAAAGGATATAGCCCCAACCGCTAGCCGGATTCAGACTGAACAGAACAGCAGCAGCAAGGGCCGTTGCCAGAATGGCTGCATTGATCAAATGCTGCCCTTTGAATACCACGGCCTTCTGGGTAATTTTTCCGCTAAGCTTGCCAAAGGCGACCATGGAGCCGGAAAAGGTAACCCCACCGATAAATGCTGACAGGAAGGCGACAATGGCGATGAAGGTAGTCATCTGTGGATTCTGATGAAATTCACCCCACGCAAGCAACAAACTGGATATACCGCCAAAACCGTTAAAGAGCGCCACCATCTCCGGCATCTCGGTCATTTCCACTTTTAAGGCGGCAAACAGGCCGATACCGGCCCCTATGGCCATGCCGAGAATGATCCAGCCATAAGATAGACCACTGGCCAGGAGGGTGACCACAATGGCCAGCAGCATGCCCGAAGCAGAAAGCAGATTTCCCCGTCTGGCAGTGGCCGGGGAACTGAGCATTTTTAAACCGAATATAAAAAGTGCCGCCGAAATGACGTACACGAAGTTGATATTAACTAAACTCATTGAGCCCCTCCATCATCTTTTTTCTTGAACATCTCCAGCATCCTGTTGGTTACCGCATATCCACCGACCACGTTAATGGTGGCAAAGACAACCGCCAGAGTGCTCAGGAAAATGGCAAATCCGAGATGATCGGACTTAAGAGAGGCCAAGGCACCAATCAATGTGATACCGGAAATGGCATTCGATCCGGACATGAGCGGTGTATGCAGGGTTGAGGGCACCTTGGAGATAAGCTCGAAACCGAGAAAAATTGCCAGTACAAAGACAAATGTTAAATATACTGCTTCCATTTAATTCCTCATTTTTTCATGATGCTCTTATACATCTCGCTGAACAACGCCCCGTTATGGGTGATCAACGCACCTTGTATTATTTCATCCTCAAGATCAAGATTGAATTTCTTCGCGTCCTTGTTCCAAAAATGATCTATAAAATTACCCAGATTGGAGGAGTACATCTGACTGGCGGTTATAGCCACCCGGCCCGGCAGGTTACCCAGGCCAACGACCTTTACCCCTTCGACCTCAACAATTTTGTCCATCTCTGATCCTTCGACATTGCCGCCGGTTTCAACCGCCATATCAATGATGACACTGCCCGGAGCCATACCGGCAATCATCGGTCGATCAACAATTCTCGGCGCCGGACGGCCAAAAAGCTGGGCAGTGGTAATGACGATATCAGCCTGGGCACAGGCCTTGGCCATGCCCTCCTTCTGCATCTGCATCTGTTCCGGAGTCAGTTCCGTAGCATACCCGTCTTTGGTCTGTCCGGTTTCACCCAGGTCCACCTTGACAAACTTTGCGCCCAGCGACTTGACCTGCTCTTCCACCACCGGACGGGTGTCAAACGCCTCAACCCTGGCACCGAGCCGGCGAGCAGTGGCGATCGCCTGCAAACCGGCGACACCGACACCGATAATAAAGACCCGCGACGGCTTGATGGTGCCGGCGGGGGTAGTCATCATCGGCAGCACCTTATCCAGTTGCTCAACACCAATAATAACGGAAACATAGCCCCCCAGGTTCGCCTGGGAGCTGAGCACGTCCATCTTTTGGGCAATTGTTGTCCGGGGAATCATTTCCAGACTGACGGTACTGATACCGCATTCGGTCATCTTATCGACCAACGCCACTTCATTGAAAGGATCAAGATAACTGACATGGATACAGCCCCTGCGCATCAACTCGATCTCTTCCATCGGCGGCTTGCGCAGCCGCAGGACGATATCAGCCGTCTTCAACATCTCTTCGCGGGAAGTACCTATGGTTGCGCCGATCTCGGTATATGCAGAATCCTGATAACGGCAACTCAGGCCCAGACCGGCCTCTATCTCAAGTTCCGCACCCAATTTTACCAGCTTTTCTGCAGTCGGCGGTATCAGGGGAATCCGTGTTTCCCCCTCATAGTTTTCTTTCATGACCGCAATTTTCATAGACCAACTCCTTGTTGTGCAATGCAGCAGGAAAGACCTGCCTGGACATGATTAATTTGGCTACTGTACCTGAATCGTTCTGAATATCATGCAAACCGGATCGGCTGGGAAGTTGCCGACGCCGAGGAGTGAATGACCATTCAGGTTTTATACATCTTAAACCTTTAAATTGTCAAGCTAAATTACTCAAGCCGCGTCAATAACCGGTCATGAATATTATCAAAGCCGCCGTTGGAAAGAATGGCTATGATATCGCCTGGCTGGGCCTGTTCTGTGAGAAAATCAAGGATGGTTTCCGTATCGGGAAAATAATGGGCCTCAATCTGCTGCCCGCACAAATCCTGCACGAGTCGAGCAGAGGAAAACTGTTCCGAGCTTGGCACATCGGTCAGGGGAACATGCTCACGGACAACTACCAGGTCACTGCCGGCAAAAGCCTCGGCATAACGCTTCTGGAATACAGAACGACGGCTGGAGTTTGTTCGGGGCTCGAAAACAACGATCAAGCGCCTGTCGGGCCAGGCAAGATGCAGCGCATCCACCGTCTCCCGGACTGCGGTGGGATGATGGGCAAAATCATCAATGACGGTCACGCCGCCGACCTCACCCCGAACCTGCTGCCGCCGCATAACCCCCTCAAACGTGGCTAACCCATTCTGTATATTCTCAATGGAAAAACCAAGATAATCCATAAGGGCAATAACCGAAGTTCCATTGAGTGCATTGTGCCGACCGGGAAGCGGCAGGGTAAAACTGCCGAGCATCTCACCGTGCTTCAATACGGAAAACCGGGAACAAAGTCCCTGGACCTGCAGATCACGTATCTGATAAACGCAATCGGCCGCAAAACCGTAGGAAAGAACCGGACAGGATGCTTGAGCTGCCACCTCAGCCACCACCGGGTCATCAATATTGGCAACCAGCACTCCGTCTTTGGGAAGCAGAGCGACAAACTCGGTAAATGAGGCTTTAATTGCTGCAAGATCAGAAAAAATATCGGCATGATCAAATTCAATGGAGGTCAGAATACTGAAACGAGGGAGGTAATGAAGAAATTTTGATACCTTATTAAAAAAAGCGGTATCGTACTCGTCGCCCTCGACCACAAAGTACTCTCCTTCACCGATCCTGAAATTTCTGGCGAATGCCTCGACAATCCCGCCAATCATGAATCCAGGTGAAGATCCGGCCCGGTAGAGGGCGGTAGCAAGAAGAGAGGAGGTGGTGGTTTTACCGTGGGTGCCGGCAACGACCAGAGGAAAATGCTCGGCCAGAAAAAAATGGGCCAGGGCCTGGGGCATGGAAAGATACGGAATATGCAGCTCAGCCAGGGCGACGGCTTCCGGGTTCACCGCCCGGATCACATTGCCGACCACCACAAGATCAGGGGCAGGCTTTAGATTCCGAGCCCCGTAGCCGGTCAAAACTTCAATGCCCGAATCGGCAAGAAAATCGGACATCGGCGGATAAACGTTTTCATCGGAACCGCTGATAACAAAGCCTTGTTCCTTGAGCATGCCTGCAAGCGCGGCCATACCGGTGCCACAAACACCCATGATGTGGATATGTCGACATGAATCCGGCACTATATTGAGTGCGGGATCAAGCATTGCACTACTCATCTTCGGAACGCACCGTCCGCTTGACAGTGGAATAAACCCGTTGAAAAATCTCGTCGAAATTTGTCGGTGTCAACCGGCCGACTTCGATAAACTTGACCACGATCTCCTTGCTCACCTTAAAGATAGCCTCGTCGGTGACCGGCCGGTTGCACTGCTGCAGCGCTTCAGACTTTTCCTTCGCCATACCCCTGCCCCTGTTTCTTCATCCATTGGCCCTAAAAAAATCCCCCTGCTACAGGAAGAAGGCCAATTCTTAACCAGAGGTAACAGGGGGGCTGGTCCCGCACAGGAAAAACCTCATCGGCACTCCCCGGGAGAACTCGTATAATAACAACTCGTCAATCGTTGATGGACTCGTAAAAAGTCAAAAACGCAAATTGCACAGTACGGAAAAACAATGAGTTATAACCTGTTCGCCGTCGGTGGCGAGGCTTTTTACGACACCGACAATCGTTGGGTTCACTTTTGATAAAGATCAATACTTCGTTAATGCCTGATAGTCAATTGCCTCTGCAAAGGCGACTAGGTCTTTACGTTCCACCTTTTGCCCTTTAAAGGTGACCATAAATCGACCGGCGACAACGATAGTAATATCACCGTTGCGGTCGGTGCCGTTATATTTGACAATGGCTCGCTGTCCCTTGATGGTCTCCAGATTTCCACCGCCGGCACCGGCAAACATCGGGTTATTGAGCATCATCAACACCGACTGCAGCACAGGAGAATCTGATACAATTTCCACATTAACCGAAGAAGAGCCCTTGGAATATCCTCTGGAAACCGTTACTCCGCCGCCAAAGATAGCGGTGCCCATTGCCTGGGCACTGGCCTCACCACCTTGCCAGCCGGGAAGTGGCTCAGGCAGCAACTCTTTCATTTTCTCGCTCTTTTTCTGCCGAACCAACTGGGCGGCATAGTCGAGGTTTGAAGCTGCACCGGCAAAATCCCCCCCGTTGTATTGTTTGACAGCCTGCTCAATTGTGGTCAACACATCATCTGTTTCGGCGTGAAGCGGTTGACCAAGAACAAAGGCGCAGATGACAATCAGGAGGCATTGAAAAAAATATTTCATGGGATAAAGTATGAAAAATAATTAATAGAGATGCCCCGTACCGGAGCTGAAAAATGTAATTATCGGCCAGTAAAAAAAGATTTCCGCATAGATACCAACTGACCATTTTCATGTCAAGACTGCAAAACAGACCAGCAAGTCAACAGGCCGATTCGACTATATTTTCTTTTTCATCACCCTCAAAATAAAACAGGCGACATCTGGTTACGAATACGGTAATTTATGTACTCTTTTACAGATATATTATAAATTCCTAACCAAGATAACTAGATACATCGTGGACTCGTAGAATTTATGCTCGATCCGTTAAAGAAAAAACTCAGGCCAATACCTTCTCTACAGGAAATACGCGGTGTTCAACTCCCGGCCGGATTAACCTTTGTCCAACTGGTTGTGACCGGCCCTCCTGGATCAGGAAAGACCCACTACATCAACAAAATTCATGGTTGGCCCAATGAAGGATACCTTGACCTGACCCGCAAGGGGTGGTGGAAAGACCGCTCCCTGACTTACCGGCCGCGGGAAGTGCACCTCGGCCTTCCTTTTGTCAATTACCCTGAAGCACTTACTGTATTTGATAAGGAATGGATTGAAGCACCAGAACCCCTGCAGCTTGAACCGGAGAGAATCCAGATACCGCCAACCAGCAACCATTTCTTCATGACGGACTGGCGTCATCGGTATGTTTTTGAATTTTTGCTGCCGCCTGCAAAAACCATCCTCAAGCAGAGGCAGGGTCGCCATACCGAAGGGTATTTCCCGGTGGATGAAGACCTCACCCTGGAACATATTGAACGGCAAGTGGTCATCTACCAACAGGTTGTTCTCTATCTGCATCGCCAGGGAATGCAGGTCTATGTTAGAGAAAATTTTGAGCAACCGCCGATGCGCATTGTTGAACAAAAAGATATCGGCATACCAAAATGGCTTAACGCCACATCGGGCCCCAGTTCGAGCTTGTCCACACTCTCCGGCTGGAAAAATCTTCTCCTCCGCCGGGGCGCCCTCAACTGGTTTACCCTGTCGGAAACATTCCAGCATATCGATAAAGAGAGTAGAATTGCCTACGATGGCACCCCCTTTAAACTGAAACTGGGAGAAGAAACCCTCTGTTTTTACCCGGAAATCCCCTTCGCCATCCGCAAAAAAGACCTTCGCAAAAACTGGCTGGTCACCAACCCTTCCGCCTATGGCTCCAACCTCTGCAGTTTTGCCAGAATACGAGTGGGTGAATCCGTTATGATCGGCCGGGCCAACAAAAAATACAAAACGCTCTTTAATTTTCCAAAAAGCGTCGGCAAGCGGCATGTGAGTATTCTAAATGAGGGGGGAGACCTCATAATTACCCCCCTGGACGAGGACCGTCGGGTTGAGGCCATGCAATATGAAGATGCCGACCGGGAAGTGCGCCTCGAAACTCGCCGTTATGACGCTCTGAAACATATCCGCACGCTCTATGGAGGCCCCATCGAAATACTCCCGAGCAGGGAGGCCCTTGAGACCCTGCTGGCAGTCAATGCAATACTTGCAGACGAACCCTATCGCCCAAAAGACACCTCAGGCCTGTCCGGCGGTCTTATCGA
>CALZIH010000138.1 GCA_945787305.1 uncultured Desulfobulbaceae bacterium
CCCATGAAGCCAGCGCCGCCTTTAATGGAATGGGCCGCGCGAAAGACTTTATTGACCAGTTCGACATCAATATCCGCACCACCTTCTTCGATGGCCAATAGATCGTTTTCAATGTCGGCAAGATGTTCCAGTGATTCCTCTATAAATCCCTGCAGAATTTCATCATCTTCGATGGACATGTACGTTCTCCATAATACCTATTAGAGGGGCACAACATGAACACGGGCCTTTCAATCGTGTTCAGTTTGGTTTACCTGTCGTAGTGGTCCTGAGACATATGCTCTCTGACCACTATATTTTTATTGTACGTATAGCAAAAGGATTGTACAGGTTTATTTTATACCAGGCATAAAAAAGGTGGAAACTTACTGTGATTATATCAGTTCAGGAGGGAAGATGGTGGAACAGATCCTACAATTTGCACAATACCCTTTTCAGGTTGGTCAGAAGATACATTTAGTCGATGGACCGCGAAAAGGTGACTGGGAGGTTATCTCTGTTGACGAGAAAAAAGTCGGCTTGCGGTGTCCTGTTACAGGGTTTGAAGCCAACTGGACAAAATTCTGCTATTTTGTCGAGGAAAAAAGTATGAATTGGCCGGAACAGGATCAGGAGTCCCGGTAGGGTTCATTCCAAAGCCTACCGAAACGGATTGAATAACCCTATCGGCCCTGCGAATCAGGTACCGATAGCATGCAGGGTTATGGAGTAGGTGAGCACCTTGCCGGCAAGAGGATGGTTGTAATCAATGGTTACTGATTCATCGTTAACATCTGTAATTGTAGCCGGCACCTGTTGGTCTACCCCGTCCTTGTTGACGGTAAGGGAAAGAATCATCCCAGGCTTTGGCTCGATCTTGCCATTAAAGCTCGAACGATCGATATCATGAACCAGGCTTTGGTAATGGGGACCATGTGCGTCTTCCGGCTGGATATGAACGGTTCTGGTTTCACCCGGATTCATTCCGAGCAGGCTTGCCTCCACAGCCATTGATACCTTGCCCGACCCGATCGGTACGGCTACAGGTTTTGTGGCCGGCACTTTTTCAATAACTTCGCCAGATTCCAGTGTAGCGGTATAGCTAATATTAACAGTATCTGTCAGGGCTACAGGGCACATAAACGACTCCTTAATTACTTCAAGAGTAGGTATCTTCGTCTTGAGTTATGATAACGGTTTGTTCTTTTTTGGAAAACCTTATAACTTAATCTACCTCTGTTAAAAAAACAATCTCTTCAGGGGAAAAGATACCCGCCTCAGGAGATAAATTTAAGAGTTCCTGCAACAAAACTCCTGCAGGGACTTGACAAAGAACCGGCGACGGCCTAAATGTGCACAGTCATACCCGTGAGGAACCTATGCAGCTTGAATGCGAAAAATATAAAGAAATGGTTGATTCTGCACATCCGGTTTGTCGACACCCTGATGAATGATTGATTCTGCACATCCGGTTTGTCGACACCCTGATGACTATTGTCAGTTTCGGACCGGCTGTATCATTCAGTATATGGAAAAGGAAAACAAAAGGGAGAAGAAAAGGTCAACCGTTGGCGAGAAGAAGTGACGTGTGCTCCGGTGGCATTTTTACAGAGACCATGATTGAGCTAGATTTTACAAAAGATCCTAATGGGTTGTTGCCGGCAATTGTTCAAGATTATCTCTCTGGTGATATCCTGATGCTGGCATATATCAATAACGAATCCTGGCAACAGACCCTGAAGACAGGTAAGGCTCATTACTGGAGTCGTTCACGCAGTACAATATGGCTTAAAGGTGAGTCATCGGGTCATGTTCAACTGATCAAGGATATTTTTATCGACTGCGATCAGGACACCGTTGTTTTTAAAGTAGAGCAACTCGGTGGGGCGGCCTGCCACAAGGGATATCGCAGTTGTTTTTTTCGCCGGGTCGATGGCGATGAGCTGGTGATCGATGAACAGCCGATTTTTGATCCGAAGAACGTGTACGGAAAATAGAACGCACCCATCACTATGTTAGTGACCCAATTTATCCTTATAATTTAAACTTTTTATTAACATCCAATGAAACAACTTAAAATAGGAATACCTAAAGGAAGTCTTGAGAAGTCCACCATTGCCCTATTTGAAAAGTCGGGCTGGAAAATAAAGCTGATGTCGAGGAATTATTTTCCTGAAATAGATGATCCCGAATTATCCTGTTCAATTTGCCGGCCTCAGGAAATGTCAAATTATGTCGAATCCGGTATGCTGGATGCCGGCATTACCGGCCATGATTGGACCCTGGAAAATGGATCAGATGTGAAGGTGGTCGAAGAGCTCGTTTACTCCAAAGTAAGTAAAAAACCGACCCGCTGGGTAATAGCTGTTCCGGGAGATTCAGAGATTACAAAAGTTGAACAGCTCAACGGTAAACGTATTTCCACAGAGCTGGTTAATGTTACCCGCAGGTTTTTTAAGGAACGAGGCATGGAGGTGGATATCTTTTTTTCCTGGGGGGCAACCGAGGCCAAGGCTGTTTCAGGGTTGGCCGATGCCATTGTCGAAGTGACGGAAACGGAGTCAACCATTCGAGCTCATGGCCTTAGGGTAATCCATGAGTTGATGAAATCAAACACTCAGTTCATTGCCAACAAAGACGCCTGGCAGGATCAATGGAAACGAGAGAAAATAGAAAACATTGCCATGTTGCTGCAGGGGGCACTTAAAGCCGACCATATTGTCGGTTTGAAGATGAATATCCCGGAGGCAGGCCTGGATGCTCTGATCGATGAACTGCCCAGTGTGACCGCGCCCACCGTTGCCAAACTCTATAAACAGGAATGGTTTTCCGTGGAGACGGTAATCTCAGAGCATCAAGTCCGCGACCTTGTTCCTCAGTTGCGAAAACTTGGTGCCAAGGGGATTGTGGAATACGCGTTGAATAAGGTCATTTGAAGAGAAACCAATAGGATTGTATGAACTTTACGGACGTTCGTTTTCTGATCTCTGTGCACTCCCTTCGCCAGCTGCCAGCACCCGACTATCCCGAAGTGGCTTTTGCCGGACGTTCCAATGTGGGAAAGTCAAGCCTGATCAATACCGTGATCGGTCGCAAAAGCCTGGTCAAAACCAGTGCCAAGCCGGGGAAGACGCAAGGGCTGAATTATTTTGTTGTCGATGAATCGTTATATTTTGTTGACCTGCCCGGGTATGGATTTGCTCGGGTTTCCAAAAGTATGCAAGCCGGATGGCAGGAACTGATTACCGAATACCTCCTCCAGAGAGAAACATTAAAACTGGTCGTCGTTATTGTGGATATCCGCCATCCATTAAAAAAAATGGATCTAGAGCTTATGGAGTGGCTGCGTTATCAGGAGTTAGCATTTCTTCCGGTCTACACCAAGGCGGACAAGCTCTCCAGGAATTTGCAAATAAAACATTCCGCTTCTTTAGACGCTGCCCTTGGGCTTAAATCCGACGACAGGCTGATTTTCTCTTCCAAGACAGGGCAAGGGAGAGAAGAACTACAGCACAGGCTTGCATTTGCTCGCGATTCCTGTTAAGGCTTTACACGATGATCGCAAAAAGAAATTTCCTGTTATAGCGAATCGGTTGGGTAGGCCTTCGTTCATGACAGGATAGAAGCTAGTGGTTTTTTTGTTCATTTATATAAGGAGGGGGGGGATGTCACTGAGAACTGATTGGCCTTGCTGGGAAATAATGGGGTGCAGTCCGGAGGCAGCAGCGAAATGCCCGGCTTATAAGGCTAAAAAACCATGCTGGGAGGTGATGCGGGAAATTGATGCCTGTTCTTTTAACATCTGTAAGGATTGTTTTGTTTATGTTTCCAAACAGAAGGATTCTATTTTCAGTGAAGAAGAAATTCTCAGTATCCTGTGTCAGAAAGGTATTGACGTGACCGGCCATAGCTGTCCACAGTTCAAGTCTGTGGCGTAGTGACCCGATATAAATAGATGTTTACAGCGCCAAAAAGGTTAGCTTGAGGCTAATCTTTTTCTGGTTTACGAGTGTGTGGTCATGGAGATCCTTAAAAAATAAGACTCCGCATTACAGTGTGGCTCTAGATCTTTACTTTCATCAACTGCGTCGAATCTTCACGCAAGCGTAAGTGCTTCTTGTCGTTTACGTAACCGCTTAAAATACCCTGCTATTGGTCTGATTTCAATACCGCAAGAAAGGCACGCTGGGGGATTTCAACATTCCCGACTGTTTTCATTCGCTTTTTTCCTGCCTTCTGTTTTTCCAGAAGTTTTCTTTTCCTTGAAATGTCACCACCATAGCACTTTGCCGTGACATCTTTTCGCAGAGCAGAAATATTGGTCCTGGCAACAATATTGCCACCAATTGCCGCCTGGATGGCAATTTTAAACATCTGGCGAGGGATTTCATCTTTCAGGCGCTCGCATGCCTTGAGCCCACGCTCTCTGGCTCGATCACGGTGCGTGAGTTGGGAGAGGGCGTCAACCTGTTCGCCGTTCACCAGTATATCAAGCTTTACCAGGTCACTTGTTCGATAATCGATCAGTTCGTAGTCGAAGGAGCCGTAACCCTGGGTGACCGATTTCAATTTGTCATAAAAATCATAAATCACTTCAGCCAAAGGAAGCTCGCAGGTAAACTCGATCCGCCCCGGCATGGGGTAATGGTAGTTGGTATTTTCACCCCGTCGTTCCATGCACAGTGTCATGACGACGCCCATATAGCGCTCAGGGATATGGATGGTTGCTTTTATAAATGGTTCTTCCACATGGTCGACCGAAACCGGATCCGGGAAATATGATGGGTTGTCCACTTCTATTTCGTTTCCGTTCTGGAGGAAAAAGGTATACTTGACGGTGGGGACTGTGAGTATGAGAGAAATGTCAAATTCTCGTTCCAGGCGTTCCTGAACAACTTCCAGGTGAAGCAGGCCGAGGAATCCACAGCGAAAACCAAAACCGAGAGCGGCTGAAGAGTCTTTCTGAAAGGTGAGTGCAGCGTCATTGAGTTTAAGTTTTTCCAGTGCCGTGGCCAGATCTTCGTATTCATCGGTTGATATGGGATATATAGAGGAAAAGACCACCTGTTGAACTTCGCGAAAACCTGGCAATGGCGCGGGGCACTGATGTTCTCTTGAGGTAATGGTGTCGCCAGGCCTGGTGTCTGACACGGTTTTGACACCGGCAATAATATAGCCGACTTCACCTGCGGACAGTTCTTTTTGTGGTTTTCTTTTTAAGTGAAACAGGCCGATTTCTTCTACACGATACTCGGCCTTGTTTGACATGAAAATGATTGTCTCACCTGTTTTCAGGCGACCGTTAACGATGCGAACAGAGATAACCGTACCCCGGTAGGGGTCATAATTGGCATCAAAAATCAAGGCCTCAAGTGGCTTTTCCGGGTCACCTTCAGGGGGCGGTAGCAGGTTGACGATGGCCTCAAGGAGCTCATCTACTCCTTCGCCGGTTTTGGCCGAGCATTGTTTGATTGCCTGCGCATCAAGTCCAAGGTCTTCCTCAATTGAAGCAGCAACTTTATCGGGTTCTGCGGCAGGCAGGTCTATCTTGTTGATAACGGGTATTATTTCAAGGTCGTTTTCCATTGCCAGGTAGAGATTAGCAAGGGTCTGGGCCTCGATGCCTTGGGCAGCATCGATAAGTAACAGTGCGCCTTCGCAGGATGATAATGCCCTGGACACTTCATAGCTGAAGTCAACGTGACCAGGAGTGTCGACAAGGTTCAGGGTATACGTTTGTCCGTCTGCGGCTGTATAGGGGAGACAGATAGTCTGGCTTTTTATAGTAATGCCACGCTCCCTCTCGATATCCATGCTGTCAAGCATTTGATTTTTAAACTCACGATCGGTTACCATGTTGCAGCGTTGGATCATGCGGTCGGCTAGGGTGGATTTTCCATGGTCTATGTGAGCAATGATGCTGAAATTACGGATTTTTTTCATTCTTTTTGTCCAATATTGTTTTCTAAGAGGGGCAAGTATTTATATGCCGCTATTGTCGGTGTCGAAAAAAGCCTCGCCACCAACGGCTGAAAGGTCTAAATCACTGTATTTCGGTACAGTACAAGTGTCGTTTTCGACTTTTTACGAGTTCGTCACTCTTCGATTGGTGCTAGAAATTATCCTTGACCCTGAAGTATAACTGTTTTGTAGTCTCTCGATTCGCCCGATCTCGGCGTTATGCTCAAAACTTTATCCTGGGAATATCCTGCCTGTGGTAAAATTATTCGTATGCCTCGGAGTCTACGCTTACCTGAACTCGAACATACAACCTAATTTTTCAAGGCACCCTTCAATCTGTGGCCTGTTTAAATAGCATACCTCTGATAAAAAAAAAACATTTACCGTGCTTCTCCAGTCACTGTCCGGGCCTTATGATATTCGCGTTGGCCCAGCCTTTAGAGCGAAAAGGGTGGACGTGTAGATTGGCACTGGATGGGTATAGCAATAACTATTTGTCCTTATTTGGGTGAAATAAATGAGGATGTACTGTATACTCTTTTCGATTATACCCTGCATGTGAGGAGACTCCATGCAGGGTTCTGTTTTCCTGCAATTTTGTTTACATTATGGCTGAAAAAAAGAAAAAACAATCATCTCCTGAGACGGAAAAGCAACACCACCCCCTGGTGGTTATGTCCGACGAGGAAAACCTGCCTGCGGTCAGTAATCCGGCTTTACATAGATATTTGCAAGAAATCAGTCAGTATGAGTTGTTGTCTAGAGAGGAAACCGAGGAACTTGCAGCCCGCTTTCAGGAAACCGGCGATCCCGATGCCGCCTATAGGTTGGTTTCGTCAAATCTTCGTCTTGTGGTTAAGGTGGCCATGGATTTCCAGAAGTATTGGATGCAGAACTTTATGGATTTGATTCAGGAAGGGAACGTGGGGCTGGTTCAGGCAACCAAGAAATTTGACCCATATCGTGGGGTGAAGTTTTCATATTATGCGGCCTATTGGATTCGAGCATATATCCTTAAGTTCATTATGGATAATTGGCGACTGGTAAAAATAGGGACGACCCAGGCGCAACGCAAGCTGTTTTTCGGGTTAAACAAAGAACGGAAACTGCTGGAAGCGCAAGGATTTACTCCCGGAGTTAAACTGCTGGCCGAACGTCTTAATGTCAAGGAAAGTGAAGTTGTTGAAATGGGCCAGCGTATGGATAATTGGGACGTCTCTCTTGAGGCTCCTGTCCGCAGTGATTCCGAAGACGAACAAAAGAATTTTCTCCCGCAAGATGGTCCTGGTATTGAAGAAGTCGTTGCCGGTCATGAAATTCGGGATAGGCTTGGAGAGCTTCTTGCCGAAATGCATGAAAAACTCAATGAAAAAGAGCAGGTCATTTTAACGAGCAGACTGTTAAACGATGAACCTCTCACCTTGCAGACTATTGCGGAACAGTTTGGCATTTCTCGTGAACGAGTCCGTCAAATTGAAGCAAATCTTCTCAAAAAACTCAAGAAACAACTTGAAAAAGACATGCCTGATATTCAGGATTTTTTTAGTTCCGAGCGCATGGTTATTTCCAGTGCAGCAGCTCCAGATGATGAAAAAAGCAAATAGCCCTTTAATGCTTAACCTCGTCTCCGGTATCGACCGCTAACGTGAACGAACGCGTAGCTGTTTCTCTACCTGAGCGTTTTGCGTCGCAGCTATATTAAATCTTTCAAACTGAAAAAATGAACGTACCTTTACTCGATCTTGGCCCCCAGGTAAGAGCGTTGCGCAATGAAATTGTCCAGGCTGTTACCGATGTTATAGATTCTTGCCAATATATCCTCGGTCCTGAAGTTAAGTCCTTTGAAGATGCTGTAGCCCTTTACTGTGGAACAGAATTTGGTGTGGGTGTGTCCAGCGGTACCGATGCTCTGGTGATGACCTTAATGGCCATGGAGATAGGGCCTGGGGACAGCGTCGTGACGACACCCTATACATTTTTTGCTACCATGGGCGCCATATTACGGGTGGGAGCCAAACCTGTTTTCGTCGATATTGAACAACAGAGTTTTAATATGGATCCGGAAATGCTGGCTCAAGTCTTGGAACAGGAGCGTCAAAAGAAAACCAGGATCAGGGCCATTCTACCCGTGCATCTTTTCGGTCAATGTGCAGATATGGGACGGATCATGCAAATTGCCGATACATATAACATCCCTGTTATAGAGGATGCCGCCCAGGCCATAGGATCCTGTTGTCCGCTTCGTGATGATACTGGCAATGTCCAATGGAAAAAGGCCGGAAGTATTGGGGATGCCGGGTGTTTTTCGTTTTTTCCAAGTAAAAACCTTGGTGGAATTGGAGACGGTGGGTTGGTTACCACCAGTGATGCAAAATTTGTTGATATACTTCGCTCTTGCAGGAACCATGGCGCACAGCCAAAATATTATCATGCCAGAGTCGGCGGTAATTTCAGGTTAGACCCGGTACAGGCGGTTGTCTTGTCCATTAAGCTTCGCCACCTTGAGGGGTGGCACAGGAAGAGAAGGGAAAACAGTCGGATATATAGAGAGTTGTTTAAGAATGCAGGGCTTTTTGATGCACCGGTAACCTTACCCCGGGAACAGTTTGCAGGCCTTACTGGTGCCGAGGAGAACAATCACCATATCTATAATCAATTTGTGATCCGGGTTCCTCAACGTGACAGCCTAAGAAATTTTCTCCAAGAGCATGGCGTTGGCTGCGAAGTCTATTACCCACTTTGTTTGCATCAGCAGGAATGCATACATGATTATAATACCCTCCACTTTCCGGTTGCGCAAAAGGCGG
>CALZIH010000139.1 GCA_945787305.1 uncultured Desulfobulbaceae bacterium
TTGTTATCGCTGCATCACCGGCAGGTAAGAAGGTCCAATCATCCGGAGGGCTGAGTTGTTCGCCTGATTGGGACAGAACAACCCCATTGCTCTGAGCAGGCTTAACTATGCGGTGATCATGTGCCATAATTTATATACAATACCATGAATCTGTTGATATTTATCGGGCACCTTTATTCCGGCCAAAAATACCCTATTGCAACGTAAATCCCTGCTTTCAATTTGTATCAGGACGATATTTAAGCTGTATGCCTTTCAAAAAATTACGCAACATCTGGTCCTTACATTCACGGTAGTGCTTATGGCCCGGCTTACGGAAAAAGGCACTTAATTCGTGTTTACTCATGGGAAAGCCAGCCAGGTCCATAATCTCCAACACCTCTTCGGCTTTCAGGTTTAAAGCGATTTTTAATTTCATAAAAATCATATTGTTCGTCAATCGCTTTTCCGGCCTGGGTTGCGGCCCCTCTTTTTTACCCCGTTTATCGTTAATCAATCCATTGAGAAAAATCGCCAGATGAATGTCCCTGCATTTTTGAAAGGCTTCGTCATCGTCTTTTTTCAGCCAATCGCTGACCTGCGCCCGTGTTACCTGATGGTCGGCAAGGCCAAATACCGCAATCATTTTCGAATCACTCAAATCAAAGGTGTAGCGGATACGGCGCAAGATATCGTTGTTCTGCATGCATGTGTCCTGTTCTAAAAAAGGGGTAAATTTTTCAATTGTAATGTTGGGGTGCCGTCAGCACACTAAGTGCTGTATTTCTACCTATCGCTATCATTCGACAACCCTGTAGGTGGCCATCCGGATATGCCCGCCCTTACATTTCGGACAGCGTCCCGGACGGGTAAAACGATGCCTGTCTCTAAACACATATCCGCAACTCAGACAACAATACGGATCAATCAGTAACTTTTGATTCTTTGCCTTCAACGAAAGGCTGATATGGGCCAGATGTTCATACACTTCTTTTTCCCGGACAGAGACCATCTGGGAGATGTCAATGGCATTGAGTTCTTCCTGTTGGAGCAGCTCGATTATCTGCTGACGAATCGTTGACAAGTTGTCCCCGCCTACTTGTTATGACTCTTCCAAGCGCAGCTTGGCCAGGTTAACAACCAGATTCTGCACCCCATAGGCAAGGAATTCAACCGTTACCACCCCTTGCGCACGGCTGAGCGATTTAACCGTACCGGTGCCCAGAGTTTTATGCACCACCACCCTCCCCTTTTGCAACTCTCTTTCGCTTAGCCATTGCGGTTTTTTGCGCATGTTCCTGCTGTTTTTCGGACGAGATTTTGCCTGCACAAGTTGTACTTCGACATTCATGGCCTCAAGATATCGTCTGGCCATGCCAAGGTCCCTGGCATGTAGCGGTGGTGTATCAATTTCTGTGTGCACCAGTCGTTCACCCAACTGATCGCTTAACTGCAGATTGGCCTCATAGAGAAAACAGGAGGCCGGATACATTCCATCTTCGCTGGAAGAGGGGCAATGGCCGTCCCCGGCCAGGTTTCTTCGCTCAAAACGACTATCCGGGGGATATAACATACAGAGGTTCTCAATGGCCCGGGTCATGCCGACATACATCAGCCGTCGTTCATCTTCAATCCCCTCACCGCCTTCCACATCATCCTCCTGACGATAGGGCACACTGCCATCCTCCAAACCCGGGAGGATTACCAGTGGCCATTCCAGCCCCTTGGCCCGATGGATAGAGGTAATGAGCAGGCTGTCACTTTCCACATCATCATGACGCAACCCTTGTATATCCTCTACAAAGGAATCGACATCCTGGTTTCGCCTCCGGGCAAACTGAACAAAGGCCCGGCAGGTTCGAATTCTGTTTTCCGCAGTCGCCAACCGGGAAGAGAATCTACGATAAAAAGCAAAGAGGTCCGTCTGTTGTATTGCTCTATCCAGAAGCAATGCCGCATTGGTTGAACCATTTAACAAGGAGAGTTTTTCCCATACATCGGCCAATTCCAGCATACGACTGGCAAGAAAGGCAGAGTTCGCCCCTACACTCGCTTTACGTATCAAATTTGCCGCCTGCAGAGGATCAGCAAGAATGTCAGCGGCCAGAGCGCTGAGCGCTTCCTGTTTGAGCCAGAGATGGGGATTGGTCAACATGGCGACAATAATCGCCAGAGCTTCTTCCCGATTCTGCATGCTGCGCAACCTGCCCTGGCAGAGATACAGATACCCCAGCAGGGCCTTAATCTCGGCACAGTTAAATACCGATTCATGGCCCAGTATTCGGTAGGGGATATCGTGCTCCAGCAGGGCGAGCTCCACCGGTACGCTTGAGGCATAGAGACGAACCAGCACCGCAGCCTCTCGCAGGGATCGACCTTCCTGCTGCCAACTCTTGACTACAGTCAAAATCGGATGTGGTTCCTCCTCCGGCAACCACTGCACACGGGTATCCGGAGTCGTATGATGAGAGAGGCAAAGTTTACGATCGCGCAGGTGGTTATTGCTGATCAAATGATTGGCCGCCAGTGATAACCGATGTCCATACCGGAAAGTATAACTCAAGGTGTATGATGCAGCTTCCGAAAAATCTCGGTTAAAGCGAGAGACAATATATTCCGGTTTGGCGCCTCGCCACTCATAAATACACTGATCCACATCCCCGACCACCATCACCTGCGCCCGGCTGCCGGCAATACAGCACAGGAGTTGTTGCTGGACCTCGTTTATATCCTGGTACTCGTCAACAATGATATGCTCAATACGATTGCCTACCCACTCTACCAGCTGCCGGTTCTTTTTCATGGCCAGCACAGGATCATGGATAAGATCGCTATAGAACCTGACTCCAGCTGACACCCGCAGGCGCTCAAAGGCGCTAAATGCGCCGACATACCAAGACAGGTCATCGTCCAGCTTAAACTCTTCAAACAGCTCGGACGGAGATCGGGTATCAGATTTGACCAGGTCAATGAAGGTAAGAAAACCCTCCATGTTTTCCTTGGCAAGCCAGGAATCATCACCGCCACTGGAGGCGACAAAACCTTGCACGGCTTCCCGGGCAAGTT
The DNA here is from genome assembly GCA_945787305.1 of uncultured Desulfobulbaceae bacterium. Lineage (GTDB taxonomy): Bacteria > Desulfobacterota > Desulfobulbia > Desulfobulbales > Desulfobulbaceae > DRLX01. Next base: position 3,046 of record CALZIH010000139.1, read on the forward strand.
GTTCCAGCTTATATTCTTCAGTGAGGAGGGTATACGGCGGAAGCACGCCACGCTCTGTAAAACTCTTGACCAGGCGCAGCCCCAGAGAATGAAAGGTTCGAACGGGAGGGGAAGGGATACCCTCTTTTGTAAGTACCGCCTGCAGCTTGGCGGCAAAGGCATCCCGGGCCGACTTGTTAAACATCAGCACCAGGATTTTTTCAAGTGAAACACCCCTGGCAAGCAGGTGATGCACCCGGGCGACCATGGCCGTAGTCTTGCCGGAACCGGCCACAGCGCTAATCTTGGCATGTCCAAGTTTGTGGCAAACGATCTGTTGTTGTTCACGGGTAAGCTGCATGGGAACAAAGGTAGTCCATAGAAGATTACAGTTCAAGAAGACATCCCTTTCGATTGTAAATTATGGTTGCATTTTTCCCTTACCCATGCGATTTTTGACCGCTCATTACACAACACACCTTACCCCCTATTTATGGAGCAAGAGTATGTCTGAATTTGAAAATGTGACCGTGGTCAAAGCGGCCAATGTCTATTTTGATGGTAACGTAACCAGCCGGGTGGTTACGTTTAACGATGGCAGTCGAAAAACCCTGGGCATCATGCAGCCGGGCGACTATGAGTTCGGAACTGAAGAGAAGGAAACCATGGAGATCCTCGCCGGGGAGCTGGAAATTCTGTTGCCTGGAGATAAACACTGGCGAACCATTCAAGGGGGAGAGTCGTTTGAGGTTCCAGCCAATGCAAAATTCTCCCTCAAGGTTAAGACCCTGACCGATTACTGTTGCTCGTATATCAGCGAATAAGCCTGCATTACCCTGCCGAGCTCACCTGCGCCTGCTCATCATCAGCTGATGCTACTTATCTTTCCTCCCCTGGCTAAACCCTGTGAGCCTCCTGCAGGCATAGCCCGTCTTGCCGGAGCCTTGCAGGCGGCAGGGAAAGAATGCGCAATTGTTGATGCCAACATCGAGGGCCTTTCTTTTCTTCTCCAAAGCCCGCACGCTCCTGAAGACACCTGGAGCCGCCGCGCGTTTCGTCATCTTGACCACAACCTGGACAACCTGTGTGACGCAAAATTCTACAGCAATTATTCCCGATATCAGCGGGGCGTACTTGATGTCAACAGGGTGCTTGAACAGGTCGGAAAATCACACGGCCTTTCCCTGAACCTGGCCAACTATCAGGATGAACGTCTATCGCCCCTGAAAACCGCCGACCTGCTCCAGGCGGCCGATACGCCTGAAGCAAATATCTTTTTTCCTTATTTCAAGCCGCGGCTAGAATCCCTGCTTGAAGAAAACAACCCGGTCATGGTCGGATTTTCCTTAAATTTTCTGAGCCAGGCCCTCACAACCTTTGCCATGGTTGGTTTTCTGAAAAAAATCATGCCCGCCCTGCCCGTAGTGGTGGGTGGCGGCTTGATAACCAGCTGGATGCGCAACCCTGCCTGGCAAAACCCCTTTGCCGGACTCATTGATCACTTGGTGGCCGGACCGGGCGAACAACAGCTCCTGAGCCTGCTTGGGGAGCAGGACACGGTCTCCGCTCCCTCTCCGGATTACCAGGAGCTTACAACAAAAAAGTATTTGGCACCGGGCTTCATTCTTCCCTATAGCGCCTCATCGGGCTGCTACTGGAACAAATGCTCCTTTTGCCCGGAAACGGCTGAAGGTAACCCTTATACCGCTCTGCCAAACGAACAGGTTCTCCTGGAACTGAAACAGCTCAAAGCGCAAACCAAACCATCGTTGATCCATTTTCTCGATAACGCAATAAGCCCAAAACTGATGGCTGCCCTGACGGAACAACCACCTGGGGTTCCCTGGTATGGCTTTGCCCGTGCAGACAAGCGACTGGCCGACCCGGAGTTTTGCAGACGCCTTAAACAATCAGGCTGTCTGATGCTGAAACTCGGTTTGGAATCCGGAGATCAGGGAATACTGGATGCCATGGACAAGGGTATCGATCTTGCCCTTGTATCGCGGGTGCTTGACTCTCTCAAACAGGCTGGTATTGCCACCTATGTCTATCTCCTGTTCGGGACGCCTGCAGAATCGATTAAGGAGGCGGGGAAAACACTTTTTTATATTGCCAAACATCACGAGGCGGTCACTTTTCTTAATCTGGCTATTTTCAATATGCCGGTCTGCAGTCCAGAGGCGTCAAACCTTGCAGTTCATGATTTCTATGAAGGCGATCTTTCCCTCTATAGCGACTTTGCCCATCCGCGTGGCTGGAATCGAAAAAATATCCGTCGGTTTCTTGAACGGGAATTCAAACGACACCCGGCGATAACGCCTATTATTCAACGGGATCCACCGCTATTTACTTCCAATCATGCATCATTTTTTACAGCCCGGTATAGCGGCTGATGCAATTGCAGGATCGTCAATAAAATGATAGGGTTTCCTCCACAAAACTTTTCCTCTTCCAAGCCAAAGGATATTACCATGGTTGTTACTCAGTTATACCGCAGGCTCGATGCAAATCGAGCCTATTGCTTTAATGTGGAATCTTCAAAGACACTGACTGAAAGCGAAGTAAACCGGTTGCGGTTACTGCTGGCAGATGGATTCCTGGCCGATACCGTCTCCAAGGAACCGGTCCTCACCGGCGGCCGTGTTATAGAAGTGGGTCCCCGGCTTAACTTTGCCACGGCCTGGTCATCGAACATGGTTTCCATCTGTCGGGCCATCGGCCTTGACTCTGTCACCAGGGTAGAACGCTCCCGCCGCTATCTGGTACCCGATGGTGAAGATCTGCAGACTTTTGTCAATGCCCGCCATGATCGGATGACCGAATGCCCGTACACCGAGCCGCTGACCACTTTTGAAACCGGTATTGAACCGGAACCGGTCTACGAGGTCGACCTGATGGGTAAAGGCCCCGACGGGCTGCTGGAAATCCCCGGTATATCCATGGATGAATGGGACCGTAACTTTTATTATGAGTACTTTGTTACAAAACACAAACGTAACCCTACCATTGTCGAGATCATGGATCTCAACAATGCCAACTCCGAGCATTCACGACACGGATTCTTCCGGGGCAAGCAGGTTGTTGATGGTAAGGAGCAAAAAGGTACTTTGTTCGATCTGGTGACGGAGACGCTTTCGGCCAATCCTAAAGGCTCTCTGGTAGCCTTCAAGGACAACTCCAGTGTAGTTGCAGGGCACGACATTACAACCCTGCACCCGTCGCAACCGGGCACACCTTCCCCCCTGCACTCGGTTAACGCCCGCTACCACATGTTACTGACCGCTGAAACCCATAACTTCCCCACCGGAGTTGCCCCTTTTCCCGGGGCGGAAACCGGCACCGGTGGTCGTATCCGTGACGTTCAAGGCACCGGCAAGGGTGGTTTTGTCATTGCAGGAACCGCCGGTTACTGCGTGGCCAATCTCCACATACCCGGCTATGCAATGGCTTGGGAAAACCAGTACGAATGCCCGGCAAACCTTGCCTCGGCCCTGACCATTGAAATCGAGGCAAGTAACGGAGCCTCTGACTATGGTAACAAGTTCGGCGAGCCGCTGATCCAGGGATTCACCCGCTCCTTTGACCTACGGCTGGAAAATGGTGAGCGCTGGGGATTTCTGAAACCGATCATGTTCACCGGCGGTGTCGGCCAAATCGACGACCGGCACACCGAAAAAGATGCCGAACAAAAAGGGATGCTGATCGTCCAGGTGGGCGGGCCTGCCTACCGGGTTGGTTTTGGCGGCGGTGCGGCCTCTTCCATGCTCCAAGGGGAAAATGTCGAAGAACTCGACTTCAACGCCGTCCAGCGTGGGGATGCGGAAATGGAGCAGAAAATGAACCGGGTAATCCGGGCCTGTAACGAGATGGGCGACAAGACCCTGATCGATGTGATCCATGACCAGGGGGCCGGAGGGCCTGCCAATGTACTTAAGGAATTAGTCGAACACTCCGGCGGCCGTATCGAGATTCGCAACATCCGGGTCGGGGATCCGACCATGTCGGTGCTGGAAATCTATGTTGCTGAATACCAGGAACGAAACGGTTTTCTGATCAGCCCGAGCAATATAGAGCAATTTCAGAAAATCTGTGCACGGGAAAAGGTAGCCTGCGAGGTACTTGGCGAGGTGACCGGTGATTTGCGCTTTATTGTCCATGACAGCCAGGACGATTCGACGCCGGTAGATTTGGAACTGGACGAAGTGCTCGGTGATATCCCACAGAAAACATTTGAAGACTATCGTATCGACCTCCAGCTCCCCCCTCTTGTAGTACCAACGAATTTGTCGGTACGGGAGGCATTGCGCGATGTCCTTCGGCTTGTATCGGTGGGGTCCAAACGCTTTCTTACCAATAAAGTTGATCGCGCTGTTACCGGTCTCATTGCCCGCCAGCAATGCTGCGGCCCCCTGCAGTTACCGCTAGCTGATGTCGCCGTTGTCGCCCAGTCCCATTTC
>CALZIH010000140.1 GCA_945787305.1 uncultured Desulfobulbaceae bacterium
CATTGTTTTTCCATACTGTGCAATTTGCGTTTTTGACTTTTTACGAGTCCATCATAATTGTCGGTGTCGTAAAAAGCCACGCCACCGACGGCGGAAAGGCCATAAGTCACTGTATTTCGGTACAGTGCAAATGTCGTTTTCGACTTTTTGCGAGTTCATCATAATTGGGCAGTGTTGTTTTTGGTTGCCTCCTTAATAGGCCATGTAGCTCAGCGATTTGAGTATCAATGCAAATCCCATGGCAAACATGCCGGTAAGACCCATGCCGCAGGAAAATCCTGCCAGCAGGACCGGGGCATATTGTCGCCACATTGAGCCGTATCGTTTATGAAAATAATAGCGACCCAGTAAGGCGCCCACAACCTCAAGGATGATTCCGTGGGGGGTCGATTGCCCCAAGCCGCGTACAACGCCGTAAATCAAAAGCACCGGCAGGCCGAGTACAGAGAGGATCATATATAGCACCAGGCCAAGTCCGAGGCCGGAGAAGACATAACTTGATTTCAGGGCCTGGAAGAATAGGGAGTTCCCCTCCAGCGTCGAGGTCTGCATGAGCAGGGTGTTGAGTGCCTGCAGATGCCAGAGTTCTTGGGCATAAGGATAACTGGCCGATGGAATGGGGGCCAATCGCCAGATAAACTGGGAAAAGAGCAGGCTTGCGATCATGACCACCGGAAAGACAACCAGTTCGGCTTTGATAATTCCACGAAAAGAAGTACCGGTCAGTTCTATTTCTCGGAAGCTCACCGTGGCTTCACCATAGTTGTGAATGGGAATGGGTGCATACCAGATTTCGATACCCTGATAGCCGAAATACTTGGCGCCGGCAATAAAGCTGGCTTCACGTACCAGCGGCAGGCTGACAAACTGGCCGGCAATACCTTCCATTCGGGCGGTGATGTAGGAGATGATCGGGGTGTAGATAAAGCCGTAACCAAGGAAAAATATCCATGGAAAGTTGGGGACCAGCCAGACACAGAGTAAAACATAGCTGAGGGTGGAGAATACATAGATGCCGATTGAGGTCCAGAAGTTAATATCCCCCCTTCCCTTGGGCGGGTTAAATAGGTCTTTCAGGGTTCCTCGTTCCTGTTCGTTTTTGACAAACGAGCGAGCCACTGACCAGATGCCAATGACCCCTATGGCCAGTCCGAGGCCGATACTGAAACTCATGTAAAAATCAAAATTATTGGCAAAGACGGTGTCGACGGTACCCATACCTTGGTGCCAGCGGTGGAGAATACCCTGCTGCCAGAGGATAGGGTTGAGGATAACGGTGATGATCAGGCCGACCAGGCCGCCGATGACGGCCCAGAACGGGAGTACCATACCGATAAATACCAGGCCCAGATCAAGCTGCAGGCCGGTGGCCACTGCCGGGAGAACTTCTTCGGTATGCCGGGTCAATTCGATCCAGGGGATGGGAATCAGGCGAACAGGCTCGGTAAAGATGAGCCCGGAGACCACGGGCAGGAGAACGTAGACGGAGCCAAAGGCCAGGCCGATGACCCCGCCGATGGAAAATACCCGCCATTTCCAACCCTGTTGCTTTTCTTCCGCAGACTCGGCAAGGGCCATGGTACCCAATGCTCCCACCGGGGCCATGGGAAAGGGCAGCCGTTCCACATCTGATGTAATCCGGTACAGGGCATATCCGAGGCCGAAGCGATCCACACGCTGAATGACCTGTGAACCGACGAGAAGGAGAATGGGGATCAGCCAGTCTCGATGAAAAAAGGTTCTGGCTGCCATGGAGTCGGACTCCGCGCCCGGTGCCACCCAGCTGGGGATAAACTCGGTTACTCCAAGCATTCTCGCGGCATCGGACTGGACCAGGTACTGGTTCCACAGCAGGCCCTGAAAGGGCGAGGCCAACGCTGCGCCGGCCATATAGTAGAGGATGAACACCTCCTGCTGCTTGAGACTGGTATGGGCTCGGCGTGCAATTTCGGCAAAGAGAATGATGGTTACCCAACGGGCAGCAGGGCCAATTCCAGAGCCGATGACCAGTTGCAGGTACATGGAGCCCGGCATCATCAGAAAACCGATGAATATTGCCCCGACCACCGTCTTCCAATCAAACCCCTCCTCGAAATGATCCGGGGCTTTGAGGAGGTCGCGATATTCCTTGAGTTCTTTGTCGTCGTACATTCTTTCAGCCTAATCCGGAAGGACCTGATAGCCGCCATCGGTAAACAGGCCAATGATGGCCCATGTTCCACCCATGAGCATGTCGCCGATGATCAGGCCAATAAAGAATAACCGCAGTTTTTTAAACATGACCACGCCGCCGTAACGCATGCAGACCATATTGCAGAGCCAACCAAGAAAAAAAGAAAACCAGAGGATACGCATGGCCGAAGAGTAGGCTGTCAGGTAACCCAGCGGATGGATCGGCCACCAGTAAAATCGATTATAGCAAAAGACCAGGAAGAGCATGACCGCTGCCCCGGCCCCGGAAAAGATTTTAACCCAGGATCCGGCGGATGCCCCGGTTTCATCAAGGCGGATTACGTTTTCGTAGACGCTGAGGCTGGTCCGCGTCGCCCAATCCAGCGGTAATTCGCGAATCCCGTACTTATAGCACAGGGCGAGCATGGCCGCAAACGAGACCGTTACGGCCACAACCAGCGTTGCACCGATGCCAAACAACAACAGGCGTCTGTTGTGCATCTGATGATGGAGTTGTCGGGTGTGCAGAAGAGAGGGCATCAGGGATTCGCGCAGGTCGGCAAAGAGGACCTTCTGGCTGACAGCACCGATGAGTAGCCCTATTTGACTGAAAAGGGCTGGGCCAAAGAGGATGAGCAGGCCATCTATGGGGGCAGCCGTCAAGGTAAAGTAGCCGATTCCCCCCTGACAGATGACCCTCGAGGCAACCAGGGTGATCATGAAAAACGCCGCAACAAGAAGACAGGCGGTCATTGGACGCATGCCGAAAAAAATGGCCCAGCCGGCAATGGCAGCCATGCCGGCTACGGCTATCCAGAAGGAGAGCCGGATGGAAAACCATTCCGTATTGACCTGGATCGGGCCGGGCCGGAAGGCTTGTTTGATTACATCCTGGAGATGTTTTCTGGAAAGCCAGAGCAAAAAGAGAAAAAATACGCCATAGGCGCCGATCATCTGGGTTTCCTCGGGTCTGGCCAAGGTCGGGCCGAAGGTGACCCCGAGTGAAGCTGCCGGGATATTGTAGCCGAGTACCGAGAGTAATCCATAGAGGAGGCAACCGAGGAGAAAGAAAAACCAGAAGGAGAGGGATATTTGTCGGGCGGTGAGAAACGCAAAGCCGATGAACACCGGATAGATGTAAATTTTGAGTTTATAGAATCCTGAAAACAGCCCTACCTTGGGGAAATAATGACCAGCCAGCACCAGAGTCGGCATCGCCGGAACCGATGGATAATAAAAGTGCAGCCCGTTCAGCAAGTGCAGCATAACCGGTATCGACAGTCCCCACAACAGGTAAGGATTAAGGAGGAAGTTGCCTAGTTCCCCGTTGTCATAACTCTCTTCCATCAGTCGCGGAACCCTGAGCAGGGGGAAGTTCATCCGTTCATTATGGATCCATTGCCTGCTGAGCAGGTTGATCAAAGCGATCATCACCGTGTAGCAAAGGAGGATAAAGACAAGCCAGGAAAGAAGCGGCGTTATCCAGAACTGCCAGGGGATATTGGCAAGAACCTCCAGCCAGCCCATCTGTCGTCCTCCGACAAGGCCATTGTAGAGTGGTTCGACAGCTCCTGCTTCGGGGTACAGTCCGGTCGGCAGGTTAGGTTGGAGGATTTCCTGCCAGTTGTTTTCCGAGGTGGCAAATTGATAGGGTGCCGTCAGGTTGATGAAAAATGTACGGGCCAGCCCGGTGTAGGCAATGCCGGACCCTATGACCATCTGCAGCCAGACGACCAGCATTTCATGGCCGGTAATCAACCGCGCCTTGGGCAGAATTTTTGCCAGTAGCCCGGCCAAAAGAGTCGTCAGGAGCAGGACATAGAAGGGGGCCAGGGGAAAGTGGCCGCCGCCCAAGGGTGTCGCCTGGTTGTAAATATTATTGATCGGGGTCAGCCCACAGATTAACCCGACAAGAAGCAGACCAAGCAACACCGCGCGCAGGCGAATGATATGACCAGCCTTTTGTGTGCTCATAAGGGCCCCTCTTTGGCAGTAGTTGCCTGGGGCAAAATTCGACTGTATTCTGCATGTCCATGGTCGTCAAGAGAACGCCAGATCAAGAGTTGCTTGCGCAGGCTATGGAGAAACGGTCCGTTCAATCGTTGCCACAGTTGTGCTTCACCGGCTCGTCGTTCCATGCTGACGCGTATTTCCAGAAAATCTTCCCCTTCGCTTGCCCTGCAGAATTGCAGATCAATCCATTGCATAATGCCAAAATCAAAAGGGGCCAGCCATATTTTTGCCCGTAGATGCAGACAATCCGCCACCATGGGCAATCGGTTGCCGTCACCCTGTGTGCCGGTGGCGTCGATTACTTCAATCGGGCCAGTGGCAAAGATGCCGTGCGAGACGTCCTGGTGTCCCTTAAGGAAGCTGTACAGAAAGCCACAGATCGATGCATGTTCATGGAAGCGCATGAGAAAGGGCAGGGTGACGCTCATGGTGTCATCCACCGCTGTCGGCATGGTCCAGGTTCGGTTGACGTCGGGAATGGCAATTTTGGCCGCTACTTTTGAGGGGTAGATCACCGACAGCAATACCACGGCCATGACCAGGACCATGGCTGCAACGCCCGCTGTGGAGGAATAGTTGACCGTAATGCCCTGCCAGAGACTGGTATCGGCAAGCAGTGCCGCACTGCTTTGTGCCAGCAGGTAGCCAAGTACCACCGACAGGACGGCAAATGCCAGTGCTTCGGCTACAAAAAGAAAGGAGACATGGGACGGTGCCAGTCCCACCGAGGTATACACCGCGATTTCGCCTTTACGTTCATAGACCGAGCTGATCATGGTATTGAGAACAATGAGGATCGATATGAACAGGGGGATGAGAATATTGGGCATTCCCGAGTAGGACATGGTGTCACTGGCGTTATACAGATGGACACCGTCGGGTTCCCCTTGGAAAAGAGCCAGGTTAAATCGATCCGTCAGTTGCAGGGCGGGGTTGTTCTTCTGGGGGGTTGTTGGCCGCAGGGCAACGCCTTTGATGGTGCCGCCCAATTGCAAGAGGGTATCGGCAGGCAGAATGAGGATTTGTCCCGGATCCAGGTGATGATAACGCCCCTGGAAGGCCTGAACATCTTCTCCCGATTCCAGGGCCTCTTTTTCGACTTCACTCATCTCCATGATTGTTTCCGATGGGAACGTAACCGGGGTCAGAGGCTCTCCATCCAGATCTGCACGTTGCTGCAATTGTTTTTCAGAAAAAACGCCGACAACCTTGAGTTGCCGTCCCCAAAGATTGAGCGGCTCCTGGTTCGGTTTGTCGGGATCGATATCGAGCAGGGCGGCCAGGCGGGAGGGGATAAGGACCTCGTTGTGTTGCTGGGGCTGGAACCATCGTCCTTTGATCAGTATTTTGTCCAGGCCGCTGATGTCGGGTTCAATTGGGGAAAGTCCGGTCAACCCCTGGAAGATAAAAGGGGTGCCAGCAGCCGTGACCTGCATCCGTGCGGCACGGCTCGGGTCCTCGGCAACAAGCCATACCCTAGGCCCGGCAAGTACCCGGCCATCGAAAAGCGAGCGAAAGATGGAGAGCGATTGTACGGGCAGGTCTTGCCAGCCCATGTGTTTTAGCAGCATGCCCTGGTAGGGCGAATGATCGGCAAAATGGAGTTTGTTTTGCCTGCGCATGGACTTGACCGTAGTAAAGCTCATGATGGTAAAGGTCAGGATGATAAGGGTTAGACAGGTGAGGGCCGTGCGAATACGCCTGCGCCTGAGATTGGAGACACCAAGAAAGAACGCGGCCATAAAGGCTTTCCAGCTGGAAATTTCCGAGGGCCGTTTATGGGACGCGCGCCGTTGCAACAGGACCATCTCGTCTTCAAACCGCATGACAATGATACCGGTAACCAACCCGGAAAGGCCGATGATAAAAAAGGCCAGGATGACAACCGTTGGACTGTAGGCGAGTTCAAAGGCCGGATGAACCCGGGCGACAATGAGTATTAGGGTAAGGAGAATGCCGGAAAAGCCTATGATTCGTTTGTAAATGGAGACAAAGCCAAACAGTAATCGTTCAGCGCAAAAGGCAAAAGGAACAAACAGGGCAATGTAGAATAACACCCCGAAAAGGACATCTTTTTGCGTCTTTTCCACATGGTCATAGACCCTGCTCGCCAGTGCCCAGGCACGGCTGGACTCTTCAGTGAAGATGTCATAGCGATAGTCCTGCAGCGCGTTGTCTGCTTGGGAAATCGCAGCAAGACCCTCTTTTTGCAGTCCCTGTATTCGCTCATTATGAATGCCATGCTTTTCCAGGTTGTCAATTCGCGGACTGAGCAGCTTCCACATGTCCCGGGCAGCCAGGTAGGAGGTGTTGAATAGCGCTGGATGATCGTCAACCCGATAACCGGCACCCATAGGGTTTTCAGGGTTTCCGTTGGTAAGGATCATCTTTTTTTGCAGCACCGTGTCGGACAGGGTGAGTTTGAGCCGGGTGTCGGGTTCTAAAAAGATGGAGGCGATAATCGAGCTGCGGGTATCAATCCGGCTATACCAATAACGGACTGGCGGGGCGTCACGGCGGGCATCTATCAGCTGCAGCTTTGTCATGTAGGAGAGGCTGCGAGGTTCTAGCAGGTTGAAGATGGTTGTTTGCCGACAGTTAAACATGACCAGATCGGTTTTCATGTCCCGTCGTTGCATCTTGACCCGATAGGCTGGTTTGCCGGTCAGTTTCTTGTCCACTGCCCAGAGAACTGAGCCGTCATTTTCGGAAAAGCGGTATCCTTCAAGGATAACCTTGTCCTGAACGTGTTTTTTGTCGGCAACACCCTTGAGGAGGAATTGACCTCTCAAATCGGTCATGGCATGGTAGCGGGCCGGTCCTTGAAAGGCTAGGATTATACTGTTTTCAGCAGGATGCTCGGCAAAAAGTTCTCCGTGCAGCAGTAAGCTGGTCCGGCCGGCTATGGTGGAAAATCCGTTTCTGATGTAACCGGCTTCCAAGGTGTCGGCTTGATCTATACCGTGCAGCAGACGTTGGACCAACTGCCATTGGCGATCGGCAAAGCTCCAGTCGACATGTTCTATAGTATCCCAGGGTGTACCCCACCTGTTGCGAAGGTCTTCGGTGGTGGCAAGGGTGAACCCGGGCAACCCTGCCAGGCAGCTCACCTCGCCAGCCATCTGCGGTTTGTCCGGCAGCAGATCCTGCCATGGTATCATCCGATTTGGACGCAGAGTTGAAACAAAGGTCGGAGCCTCAACCGGCCCTGTGGATGCCACCTCAAGGAGAATGGTATCCAGGCTGCGGAATGCTGCGGTCCTGTTGATTCTCGGGCGCAGGGGCGTGACTTGAAAGGTGCAAAGAAACAAGGGCCCGCGGCTCAAAGTCTGCCATCAGGGAGCGGAACCGTTTAGCACTTTTCAGCATTTTCTCCTGCTGTTTTACTTCTTTTGTTGCGGCCTGGTTGCGGACAATGGCATGGTCGACCAAGGGCAACAGCAGCGCCCTGTCCTCCTGGCTCAGGTTGTTGAATTCAGTTTGCCAGCCTAAGCGCCGCAGTCGTAGTCGTCGTTCCGTTAAGCTGTTAATGCGTTCTTCGTTTTTTTCCCGGCCCATGCGAAGTCGCATCAAGGTAGTAGAGAGGTTGTCAACTTGGAGCTTAAGGGGGTGATTAAGTGCGTTTTGCATCAGGAGACCACCGCCCTCGGGTATCTCTCCCTCTTTGAATTGCTGGAGGATTGCCAACCGTTCTTTGTTTTTCTTTCGCTCGGCCTTTAGTGATTTTGCTGTCTTGCGCAGGTCTTTGGAGCGTGAACTTATCGCCCAGATACTTTCTCGCATACCGGCCTGACTCTGCGCGTGGCCATTGGATGCCAGTAGGAGAAAAGGGCGGGATGGGGGCGATTGGTGCAGCTGATCAGCCAGTTCCAGTAGGCCGGCAATGGAAAGGGCTTCGTCGGCACCAGGTGCGTGACCGGCAATAAATGAGGTGGAATCGTAGAACGCTTCCACCACAACCAGTTCATTTGCCCTGTCTGGATCGGAACCGGGGTAAAGGGCGTACAGGTTTTCAGCCGCAGCCGTTGTCCAGGCAGAGCGGCCGGAGACTGTGACCTCGGCTGCTAGCGGGTTGTTCAGTTCAGCAATGTTTTCTGGCAGAATCGAGGCCAGTTGTGTTGATTCGATCCAGAAACAGGGAAACTGAATGGGCGAGAGTTCCTCTTTATCAAGAAAGGCTGCACGCGGGCTGGAGTCGCGATTTACATAGATAAGGGCCGAGGCGCCGAGAGAGGCTGCGTTCAACCAGTTTTTCAAAGAGTCGAATTCCATCAGCACAATTGAGCCCTGGATTTCTTTACCATTAAAGTCGGCAAGTTCGCCTCGTCCTACATAGATTAAGGGACCTTTGACACCCTCCGGCGGCAGGTTCTCAGGGGTTATGGCGTTGTAAGCCAGAGGGTGGAGGGATATGGTTTTATCAGCCAGCTGTAATTTACCGTTGCTTTGTTTGA
>CALZIH010000141.1 GCA_945787305.1 uncultured Desulfobulbaceae bacterium
GATGACGTTGGTCGCCCCGGAAAATCCCCTTGGTCGACAGATGTTGAAATTCATTGATGGACAGGAACCGTAACAGGTGAGGTGACAATCTAAGTGATTAACGTTACATTATGAGCAGGCAATATGTTTAGCTGGATGGTACTTCCGAAGGGTAATCAGGTGAAATCATCTGATCACGCTCAATTGATAATCTTTTCGATAACTTCTAATAGACAAAAGAGTAAACAACAGTTTTTCGTCACGGATTCAGGTTGTAGTTCTAAGTATCATGAAGATAATGGAACCAGGAGAATCAATAAGGCTAGGACATGGTAGAGTCAGAGAAGACTACGTTAGAACTGGAACAGCCAGCAGCACCGTTGTTGCCTTTTGCCGTTGGTGGAGATCTTCTTCTGCTGTCCAGCCTGATCGTGCTCGGCGGTAATTTTTGGGACAAGGTGCGTGCGCTTTTTCTCTATGATGCGGAGGTCCATTTTTCGATAAGATAATCAAGAAATAAGATGAAATGCTTAGGAGGGTACAATTATGTCTGCACTTTTTACGCGAGAAAAAATGTATAGTTTTATCTTGGGAATGACCTGCGTGTTAGCGCTTTTTCTGTTAACTGGTGCGGTCAGCGATAATCCGATTGGAAAATATCAGATGGAGACTCTCGTAAGAAGTAATATTACGCAAATCTATGTGATGGACACAACAACAGGCAAAGTAAAGTGGGTCGAAAAAATGGACACCGCTTTTGATGACATGAACGGGAAATAATGAAATAAAAAGTTCACTGCATATTATCGACCCTCACTAAAGCTGGGCGTTTATTTTTTCAACCAGAATGTCCAAGGACATGAGGGACGATACGTTTTTGTTGTTCAAATAAAAAAAGAGGGAGAACTACGATGGCGTCCTTATTTGACAAGACCACGATCAATGGAATGACTTTATCCAACCGCCTGGTACGATCTGCCACCTGGGAGGGTATGTGCGAGGTTGACGGTCGGCCCACTGAAAAACTGACAGCTTGGTACAGAGACCTTGCTGAAGGGGATGTAGGTTTGATTATCACGGGATATACGTTTGTCCGTCCGGATGGTAAACAGCTGCCAGGTAAAATGGGTATACATACCGATGATTTTGCAACAGAAATGCAGACCCTTACCAAGGCTGTTCATGACCAGCATGGAAAGATTTGCATTCAGTTGGTTCATGCGGGTGGGCAAACGGATACTGTTAATGCCGGGCGCCAACCCCTTGCCCCATCCGCGGTTCAGGTTGATCAGTTTCCAGAGCTTCCTCAGGAAATGTCCAAGGACGATATCACAGAGATTGTTGCAGCCTTTGCTGAGGCCGCAAGACGGGCCAAAGAGTGGGGTTTTGACGCCATCCAGCTTCACGGCGCCCATGGATATTTGATCAATCAGTTCCTCTCTCCGCTGACCAACAAAAGAACGGATGAATATGGCGGAACCATTGACAAGCGCTGCCGTTTTCTCATGGAGGTGTACAAGGCCGTGCGCCAAAGCGTAGGTAATGATTTTCCGGTGATGATCAAGCTTAATGGAAGCGATTTTATCGACGGCGGCTTGAGTATAGAAGATGCTGTCCATGCAGCAAAATTGTTGGATACCCATGCAATAGATGCCATTGAGGTCAGTGGCGGCACCCCGGCTTCGGGAGACAAGTCGCCGGTACGGGCGAAAATAGAGAAACCTGAACAGGAAGCGTATAACCTTTCCCTGGCTCAACAGGTCAAGAAAGCTGTCAGTTGCCCGGTTATGGTTGTTGGTGGCTTCAGAAGCTACGAGGTCTCGGAGCAGGCAATACACGTCGATGGCATGGATTATGTTTCCATGGCACGACCGTTCATCCGTGAACCTGATTTGGCCAGGCGCTGGAGTCAGGGCGACACCACTGAGGCTAAGTGTATATCCTGCAACGGTTGTTTTTCACCCGGATTGAAGGAAGGCGGCATTTATTGTGTAATAGAAGCCAAGGAAAAGGAAAAGAATAGCTGAGTGTATGTCTAACGACGTAGAGGGAGAGGAGCGTGCGGAGATGGCGGATACTTCTGTTATTGCATAGGCACCCCAGGTTCTGTTTCCGTTTACATTGTGCAAAGAACTATTCATGGGAGCATACAGAATGAAATCATGGTCGGTACTGTGGATCGTCTGCATGATAGCTTTTTGCAGCCTAGTCGCCCGGGAGGTTCGAAGCGAGACGGTACGATTGCCCATTACCATTGATCCTGCTCTTCTGCGTTCTCTGATCGTGCAACAAGCCTATTCCGATCCTGGGGAAACGGCAAAGGTGCTAGATCATGCAGGTGGTTGTACCCAGGTCATTTTATCAGCTCCACAAGTAGGAGTGGAGTCGGAGCATCTTCGTTATCAAACAGCGGTAAACTTGAAGCTGGGTACTTTGATCGGTGAAAGCTGTTTTGCCCCGGTCACATGGACAGGATCAGTTGTACTCTTACAGCGACCACGAGTTAATGATCAGTGGCAGCTTTCCTTTGACACCTATAACTCCACGCTACTTGACCCCAACGGTCAACCGGCACAATTTGCCGGGCTTATCTGGGACCAGGTCAAAGAATATGTGCATGGTTACCTGCAACAGATATCCATTGATCTTGGCCCGCCTGTGGGGGACGTGAAGAATTTTCTTCTTCCCCTGTTTGATCATCAGCAGCGGATTGCGACCAAACGTTTTTTTGCCAGCATGTATCCCGAACAACCGCTCATCACCCCTGATGGCCTGCTGATCAATATTCTTGCCGAAGCCGAAACAGCAGGAGAGGAAAATAACGAGCAACCTGCGGTGGATGCGAGTCCGGAAACCCTTGCATTGGTGATGGAGTCGTGGCAGACCCTGGATGCCCTATTGATTCATCTGATGAGTCAATTTTCAGGGAGACCTTTGTCCGATGATGATCGGTTTGCCTTGATGGATACCATGTTGACTGTACGCTATGCCTTTGAAGAGTCGTTGAGTCAGCAGAAACTGACCAATGATTTTGTCAGGGAGCAATTTGTCTGGAGTTGGAAGCA
The DNA here is from genome assembly GCA_945787305.1 of uncultured Desulfobulbaceae bacterium. GTDB lineage: Bacteria > Desulfobacterota > Desulfobulbia > Desulfobulbales > Desulfobulbaceae > DRLX01. The sequence goes on from CALZIH010000141.1 coordinate 3,045, forward strand.
ACTCCAGTGGGTCTTTCGCCGACACCTTGCAGGTTCACCAAAAGACAATCTTCTTGGCTACCTTGCATTTTTCACGGCCGCTGACGCACTGGTTGCTCTGGATCAAATTGGACCGACAATGGGTGTTGAGATCAGTCGGGACGGCTTTCACCGCCTTGCTGAACTAATCAGTTCAAAGCCTCTTGAACCCCTGCAGTCAACATCCGAGGTCAATGCGCTGTTGAGAGAGATTCTCGGTTTAGATACCCCTCCGGAGGTTCTCATTCCGGAGGAGAAGTCTGCTCCTCTTCCACCGGTAGAAAAGCTCCCGCCGACAAGCTGGCACCCCTCTCCTGCACATAGGAAACTTTGGGGATTTTTTGGCGGTTCCCAAGCCTGGGCAGGGGAGGTTGCCATGCCAGGGTTAAAAGAGATTCGGAGCTGGACAACGGAAGCAACTCCAGCCGAGACCTTGTTGAAAAAAGTTGGTGAGCTGTTGCAGCGGGAGGCTGAAACAGGGCATGAAAATGTTGGATTAGCCGCTGCCGACAGTGCCTGGTTTGATAGGATGGTGATTGCCACAGCCTGGCAGGAAAGTTGTTTTCGACAGTTCCATGTGAAAAAGAAAAAACTGACCTACCTGCTCTCCTACAACCAAACATCCGTTGGCCTGATGCAGGTAAACGAGCGGATCTGGCGTGGTATTTATAATAGAGAGCAGCTGCGCTGGAACGTGCAATATAATGCCCGGGCCGGGGTTGAAATTCTTACACTGTATCTCAATCGGTATATCAAAAAGCAAAAAGCCCCGGTTAAGCTGTCCTCAAAAGCAGGTAAACGTTTTCTAGCTGTATGGCTCTATGCTCTTTATAACGGTGGCCCCAGTCAATTAAAAAAACTGCCCCAACGGTACCGCGAAAAAAAAACCTACCAGAGTGAACAGCTCTTTCTCAGTAAGTATGATCAGGCGCAACAAGACGGCTGGGCACAAAGGGTCGATTGCCTATAATAGCGCTCCCTCAATTATGATGGATTCGTTAAAAGTCAAAAACGCAAATTGCACAGTGCGGAAAAACAATGAATTATAACCTGTCCGCCGTCGGTGGCGAGGCTTTTTGCGACACCGACAATCTTTCAATCGGCTTCTTAACATTCCTTACAGGATAGTTTGCCATAAAGCCGGGAATAAAAAAAGATTTTTTTAATACCCGGCTGCGGTAAAGGTCTTTAGGGGAACTGAAAATCTTAGTTGGAGGTGTTGATGAGCCGGCCCGTTTGGGAGGAGGATTGCGTATAACCGCTCATGGTTTGCAGGCCGTGTTTTATTTTAAAAAGTTCGGTTTTATATCCGGCCAGCCTGGTTTGCAGCTTTGGGGTAATTTTTTGGTATTGCCCTACAACGTTCCGCCCCATTTCCAACCGTTTTTCAAGAAGATCAGAAAAAAGGTCGGTGTCAACCGAGTGCAAGGTTGCGATTATTTCCTGATCAGTGTTTTGAATCTCCAGAAACAGGTGATCCAGGTCATGCGTTGCCTGGACAGTCGATTCAAGATCCAGTAAAGGAAGCCTTCGTTCAACGGCCGCTATTCTATCGAAAAGCTGTTGATGCTGATTGAGCGAATGTTCGAGAAGCTCACGTAAAGAAGACATGATTACATTGCCGCCGCTAAGGGTTTATAATCCGACTTTCCCTCTGGAGTACCTTCGGCAGCCTGGGTTGGTTGTTTTTCTTTCTTATTCATTTCAATGGCCTGGGCCCAGGTTTGTCGAAGATCTGAGAGCATTTTTTTTACTTCAATCACCGGTGCCGCATTATTTTTCAGGTTGGCTTCCATGAGTTGCTGCTGCATATAACTATAGAGAGCATCAAGGTTTTCAGCCAGTTGCGCATCCTGGTTATGGTCAAGAGTAGCTGCAAATTCCGAAAGGATGGCATAGGTTTTATTAATAAAATAAGATCTCTTATCCGGTGTGTCATCAGTGATTGCTTTAATGGCCAGGGAGGCAAAACGGACGGCACCATCATATAACATGAGCATAAGCTGTTCGGGCGATGCGGTATTAACCTGATTGGCAAGGTAATTATTGGTATAACCGTTCATTTTTTGCTCCCGTAATTCATGATATTAGTTATGGCCGACATTTGTTGGGTCAGATAGGATGATTGGGCGTTGAAAACACTGACAAGTTCTTCCATGGCCGAGTACCGGGCTCTCATAGTTTTCTCGCGTTGTTCAAGTCGTATTTCAATGCTCTCGATCCGGGTGTCTATGCGGTCGATATTATTATTGATACTTGTTCTCCGTCCCTGTAGCATTCCGGTGGTCGAGCTGGTCATGGAGTCCAGATAGTCCTGAAATTGTTTGGCAAGGCCGTCTTCTCCTTCCTCGCCGGACAGTAAACTGACCACGCTTTCCAGGTTGTCGTCAACAGCTGCGGAGAGAACCGCATCGTTTACCGTTAAGGTCCCGTCTTTCTGGGTTTCGAATCCAAGCTGTGACAGAGAGCTGAACACGCCGGTATTTTTGTAAGGTGTTGTCAGCATGTTTTGCAGGTGACGCTTGATAGAGTTGATTCCAGAATCGCCACTTAAAACACCTCCACCTTCGCCATCAATCACAGATTGACCGGTGATAAAACCGACAACCTCATTGTACCCCTTGGCAAATTCTTGAATGGTAGATTTTATTGCTGTTTTGTTCAGGGAAATACTCAAGTTGGTGGTCTCACCGATTTCAGCCTGGACAAGATCCAGAGTCACGCCTGGAATAGCCTCGGTTAAGGTGTTGGAGTCTCCATAAATTTCAATGCCGTCAATAAACAGGTGTGCACGTGAAGCATCCTGGACCGGGGGATTGGTCAAACCACCAGGGCCTTCAAAAAGACCAAGCACGTCTGTTCCTGTGCCGCTATTGAGACCGGTATCGTCCAATGAAAAGTCTGTAGCTACATTTTCCCCGGTTAATACCAACCGATACGGATCAGTACTGCCGTCATTGATTATTGCAGCTTTGACGCCGATCTCCGCGTCATTGATGGCCTCCATGATACCTTCAAGTGAGTTGTTCTCACTGGTGATGTCGATGGAATGGCTGGTGGTGCCAACAGTGATGGATATGGTACCGGTATCAAAACTGCTGCTTTCCTTGCTGGAAAAGCCGGATTGTGAAACGGATTTTTGCACCTGGGCCAGGGACTGGACCTCGATTTGATAATTGGTGCCGAGCATGGCTTCACTGGAGACCGTAGCCTTCAGATAATCCTCGCTACTGAGGTTTCCTGATCGTTTCTGCAGAGTATCGGCATCGCCAAGATTTTTAATGGAATCCAGAAAGCCGCTCAACTTGGAATCAAGCTCGGTAAAGGCGGAAAGGCGGTTGTTTAACCAGGATTTATCCGATTCCAGCCGAGCAATAGGCAGTCGTTCAATATTCATCAGCTGGTCAATGATGGCATTGGTATCCATCCCTGTAGCAAGTCCGCCGAATTGAATAGCCATTGTATTCTCCGTTGCCTGTTGTTCCAAACGTTTTATGAGGTGCCTTTCCTGTTCCCAGTCGTTAGCAAATTGGAAAGGAGAGTAATTGTGTGAAGACCGTTAATAGGGTAAGAAACTGTCTACCTTATCGTATTAACGATGTTCCCTTGTAGTTCCCGTAAATGCTTGTTCAGGTTGACCAACTCTTCCGAAGGGATCTGTCTTACTACTTCATCGGTTTCCTGGTCAACAATCTTAACTATCAGTCCCTGGACATCGTCGTTTTTTTCAAATCGGACACTGTACAGTCCATCTTCAGTGAGCGCTTTAATTTCACTGATCAGTTCCTCGGCTTGAACTTTAGTTTGATCGCTCGCACTCTGCTGCGGCTTAGCCTCGGTTTCTTCACGTTTTCGTTGTACCTCCTGGGTCGGTTCATTGACCCTGGGCGGCCCTAATGTGCTTGCGTTTATCGCTTCAATGTTCATTTACTCCACCTCCATGTGGTTAGATGAAACATCCTGAAGGAGCCGAAGACGGCTCCTTCAGGTGAAGAGGTTTTATTGGAGCAGGGACAGAGCCAGCTGCGGGGCCTGGTTGGCCTGGGCCAGGATGGAAACACCGGCCTGCTGCAGGATGTTCTGCTTGGTCATGTTAGAGGTTTCCTGGGCGATATCGGCATCAAGAATCCGCGAGCGAGCTGCAGAAATGTTTTCCGAAATATTCTGCAGGTTGGCAATGGTGGATTCAAAGCGGTTCTGGATCGCACCAAGGTCACCACGTTGCTCATCGATTTTGCCAAGGGCCTTGTCGATGATGTCAATGGCTGACTGGGCACCGGCCTGGTCGCTGATATCAACCGAGCTGACCATTTCACCGGTTGACACTACATTGGTAGCTGCGGCAGCATTAAAGATGGAGCCTGCCCCGACGGCTACGGTTGAGGCGGCAAAAAAGGACTCG
>CALZIH010000142.1 GCA_945787305.1 uncultured Desulfobulbaceae bacterium
TTCCCAGCGAATTGATAACAAGGTCTTTTTCCGTCTCTGTTTTTGCCACCTGCCAGAGCAGGGTCTGCCCTCCCTGAACAAAGGTCAGAAAAAGAAAAAGGGAGCCTATCAGCGAACAGAGCAACCACCAGAGTTCCTGAAATTCGGCATGTGCCGCCGTTTGAATCCAGTAGGCAACCATACATTAACCCCTTTATATAACATGCATTTACACCAAAAAAAGACATATCAGATTATTATGGTCTTATATTGACAAAGCTCACCCCTGTCAACAACAAAATAACTATTATCAAAAAGTAAATAATGCAGAAAACGGTGCATCGCGATGACAAATAAGCAACGACGATAAAATGCCCCCCTTACACACTCCTTAAAACTGGAGTACTGGAAGTGGGATGGTAGCGCCTCACATCATTCTTAAGGGCGCCTTAAATTAAGACAGAGCCTTGGTCACCTTCCCTCCATCGTCCAACCGGCAGGCCTTCATAAAGATATCATGGTAAAAGGTAAACCAACAGCTCTTTTCCCGGTATCCGGGTAACAGCTGCTGTTTGAGCGCGACCACCTCAAGGGGAAAGTTATCATAGGCCATGATCCACAGGGGGTTACTGTGGGTATGTGTAGGAAAGAGGTCCCCCAGATGGGCGGCACAGCCCTCAGTCCCTTCCATCTCTACCAATTGATGCCCACGGGTATGGCCACCGGTCAAGCGAACCTTGATACCAGGGGCAATTACCGCCTCACCGTCTACAAGATCAAGCAGCCCGCTTGCTTCCAGGCCTGTGAAGTTATCGGGCCAGTAGGTATGGATCGAACGGATGTTGGGATGCCGGACATCCTCCCATTCCAGCTTTTGAATAATATGCCTGGCCCGGGGAAAGGTAAGCTCAAGTTTTCCACTGTCATTGACCATCACCACCCCGCCGGCATGATCAAAATCACAATGGGTCAGGATGACAATGTCGATATCTTGCCGCGACAGCCCTTTTTCTGCAAGATTCGCCACCATGTCCCACTCACGATATACCCGGAAAATCTGCTTTTGTTTGTCCGTCAGCTTGTTACCAATCCCGGTGTCAATAATGACATTATGCCCCTCTGTTTGAACCAGCAGGGGGGCGTTGAGCATTTTGATATAATTCTCTTTATCGGCCGGATATTTTTTCTGCCATAAGATCTTGGGTACGGCTCCATACATGGTCCCGCCATCCAATTCAAAATCACCGCCGCTAAGCCAGGAAACTTTTATGGAGCCCAACTCCAGGGAATCTGTCATCGTGGTTCACCTCTTGTCTTCACCGTGTTTGATAAAAACACTGTATCAATTTTGATGGACTCGCAAAAAGTCCAAAACGCCGTTTGCACTGTACGGAAATACAGTAAACTATAACCTTTCCGCCGTCGGTGGCGAGGCTTTTTACGACACCGACAATTTTGCACTATTTCTCCACGGAATTTTCGCCGTTTGCTTTACCTATTTAAACATGGCACAATAAAATTAAATCGATTCTGGAGGAGGTTATGGAATGGAAAGATGAGTATGCATTGGGAATATCGGTGGTCGATGCGCAGCATAAACAGTTGTTCCGTTTAAGTGGGGAGCTTGACCAAAAGCTATCTGCCGGTATCCAACCGGAAGAAATTGACGCCATGCTTGTGCATATGGGGGAGTACGCCGCCAGGCACTTTACCATGGAAGAAAAATACATGGCCGAATCCAACTATCCTGGTCTAAAGGAACAAAAGGATGCCCATAAAGCCTTTTCCGCCCTTTTTACAGAGCTCTACGAAAAATTCAAAAAGACTGGCCCTACGGAAGAAGTCACGGCAACCTTGCGCATGGAACTGGTAAATTGGATAAAGGATCATGTCAGTGGACTGGACCAACGCTTTGGCGATTACTATAGCCTTCTCAACGCCCCCCGCACGCCTGCAGGCGAAGGAAAATGACACCTCCGAAGTGCTTCCAACCTCTCAAAATCACCGCTCTTCTCGCCAGCCTGTACGTATTTCTGCTTTTTTCAACTCCTGCACATGCCTGGAACAGTAAGGTTCTTAAAGTTCTCAGCGGAGACCTTTTCACGGTTAACCGAAAGAACCAAACCCTGACCATCAAACTTTATGGCATTGAATGCCCGCAGCCGAAGACAGCCCTGGGGAGAATGTCCCAGAACGTTACCAAGGCAAAAATTGAAGGGAAAACGGTGAAGATCAATCCGATAACCAAAGATGTGCAAAACCGTATTGTTGCCCAAGTTACCATAAACGGACAAAGCCTGAATGCATTCCTTATTCGCTCCGGTTACGGCCTGGTGAACAGAAAACTGTGCACCGCTTCACCCTGCAATGAGTGGATACGCTTTGAACGGCTAGCCCACAAACAACAAAAGGGCATCTGGGCTGAACTAGATACATTTGCCAAGGAACGATAAATCGGCTTGTAGAGATGGGCCATAAACTTTTGCCATTACCATCAAAACTCAGCTAGTCTGCTCGGTGAGGGGACTGATTTTATTTTTCTATACCGGGGACAGAATAATTTTCACCGCAGATAACTGTTCAAGTAGCAGTATGGTGTATATATAAGTAGAAAAATTTAATCTGTCTCCCGGATTGGTGAAAAAAATTCAGTCCCCTACTTCGAAGGCCGCATAGGCTATTCTACTTTCAAGCTGAGTATGGGTGCTAATCAACTAAACTTTTGCCATTCTTTATTTGACGCCTTACAACCGTTTATTATAAAATATTATTATGCTTTAACAAGATTGTATACGTTCATCATGAACAAGTGCAACTACGCGTAGGCAAAGCATCAACCTCAGCACATTGCGTTTAAGGCTGTCTTGAAAAAATAACTCTTCTAGGTGCCACAACGCAACGATGCCGTCTTCCCATCCCCCTAAGAAAGGCCGAGGACTTAAGGTATGGAGGTGGATCGACCCAACAGGCTTCTGACCATTGAGGATGACCCTCTTGTCCGCAAGGCCATGGCTTCCTACCTTGAGAGTCTTGGCTATAGCGTTCACCAGGCTGTCGATGGAACAGAGGGCCTAAAGGTATTCCGCCAGGTGCGGCCAGCACTTGTCCTTACCGACCTGCGCTTACCCGGGACTGATGGCATGGAAATACTCTCCACCATCCGAGCGGAATCTCCGGACACCCCGGTAATCATAGTCTCCGGAATGGGAACGGCTGACGATGCCATCAAAGCATTACAACTTGGCGCCCAAGACTATGTGACAAAGCCGATAACAGATATGGCACTGCTTGCACATGCAGTTAACCGTGCTTTAGAAGTTGCCGGACTGATCAGGGAAAATCGACGGTACCAATCCTTTCTTGAGGAGGAAATCCAAAAGAGAACCGCCGAACTTCATCAAGCCCAAAAGCTTGAGGCTATCGGGACACTGGCCGGCGGCATAGCCCATGACTTCAACAATATGCTTGCTGCGATACTGGGCTTTACCGAGCTTGCCCTTTTCAAGGCAAAAAAAGGCAGTGAAATTGAGCAGAATCTTGTTCAGGTGAAAAGTGCCAGTACCCGCGCCAAAGAGCTTGTTCTCCAGATCCTGACCTTCAGCCGCAGGTCGGTAACTCAACGCTATCCGATCCAGGCGGATCTCATTACTAAAGAAGTGCTTAAATTATTACGAGCCACCTTACCGGCAACTGTCGAACTCAGCCAGAACATCACTTCAGGCCAACAAATGATTATCGCCGATCCAACGGAACTCCATCAGGTTATTACCAACCTGTGCACCAATGCATTCCATGCCCTAAAAGACGAACAAGGGAAGATTACGGTGGGCCTTGCTGCACGCACCTTCACAAAGCATGAATTGAAAAATCACCCAGACCTGCCGGCCGGTGACTACCTTCAACTCTCAGTCAGTGACAATGGTTGTGGTATCGACAACTCAGCCCTGAATAAGATTTTCGATCCCTTTTACACAACCAAAGAAAAAGGACAAGGAACCGGACTCGGTCTTTCGGTAGTCCATGGCATCGTTTCTGAGTGTAACGGCACCATCAAGGTAGAAAGTAAGCCGGGAGAAGACACCACCTTTACCCTTTTGTTCCCGGTGGTGGAGTCTCCCGCTGAGAAAAGAATAGAAGACGAATCTCCACCTCCAGGTGGCAACGAACGCATACTATTTGTAGATGACGAGAAGAATCTACGTCTACTGGCCGAGCAAATCCTCACCCACCTTGGCTATCGTGTCCTTTGCTGCTCTTCAGGACGGGATGCACTACGTGAAATCATGCAGGACCCCAATGGTTTTGACTTACTCATTACCGATCAATCCATGCCCTTGATGCCCGGTACCGAACTTATTGAGAAACTACAGGTCATAAACCCGGAGCTTCCGGTTCTTCTCTGTACCGGTCACAGTTCGATGATAGATGAGAAGAAGGCTCCAGCTATGGGAACAAAGGGTTTTTTATTGAAACCAATCGCCGTCAATACGCTGGCCAAGGCAATACGGAACATTTTGGACTGACGATGAAACTGATTTTATCCTACAGGACCACTTGCACAATGAAGAGCATTGTATGAAAGACAGTCCTTCCCCTGAACGGGGATCCCGGATTATCCGTTTACAGTCAACCATCAGTCAGATTAATCAAGCCGTAATCAGGTCGCACGGTAGAGAAGAATTATTTCAAAAAATCTGCGATATCGCCATAAATATCGCTAAATTCGAACTCGCCTGGGTCGGCATTATTGATAACAAGGCCCAATCTATAGTACCGGTGGCATTCAGTGGTGATGGCACTAACCCTTCTCAAGGAAATATAACTCTAGAGACAAACCACAGCATAGCAGAAGGGCCCATAGGCAGGGTAATTCGTGAGGGCCGGGCAATCGTCTTCAATGCGCTTAAAAGCAACGCAGAGATGTCGCCTTGGCATGAAAAAGCTCTGAACATAAGGTATCGCTCCGCAGGGTTCTTTCCCATACGATTGCATAACAGTATTGTCGGGACGTTTAACGTTTACGCTGTTACACCGCTTTTATTGGATGCGGAAGAAAGCAACCTGTTTGAAGAGACCGTAATCAATATTTCTTATGCCTTGGAAAGATTCACGAACAAGGAAAACCAGGATCACGTCGCCCGCCTTTCCAGACTCCGATCAACCCTGCTGGCAGTACACCGTCAGCTCACAACCATTTCCGACACCCAACTTCTTTTAGAGGCTATCTGTAACATTTTTGTCCGCGAACAAGGGTATCGCAGCAGCTGGATTGTTCTCCTGGATACAGAACTCAACTGTACGGCAGCGGCCAGCTCGGGCTTAGGAAATACGTTCATAGTGTTGGAGAAAGATATAGAAAACGGGAAAATTCCGCCATGCATCAAAGAAGTCTTCAACACAAGAAAGTTGATCTGGCAGAAGGACCGACTCGACTTCTGTACAGGGTGCCCTCTGGTCGAGAGTTACGACGATACCGGAGTCATGGCTGCCCCTTTGCAGCATGAAGAGCATTTCTACGGAGTCATCACCGTCTCACTGCCCGAAAACATGGTAAGCGATCATGAAGAACAGGCATTCCTGGAAGATATGGCCGGGGATATCAGCTTTGCTCTCTTTAATCGCAAACAGGACAATCAGAGAAGGTTACATGAAGAAGAAATCAGCATTCGGGACCAAATTTCCCAGGCCTTTATCATTCATCAAGAGAATGACCTCTACGGCAAGGTTCTTGACATAGTCCTTAAGGCCATGGAAAGTAACCTGGGGATATTCGGCTATCTGGAAGGGGCGGATGAACTCATCTGCCCATCCTTGACAACCAGGGTCTGGGAGCAGTGTAGAGTTGAGGGCAAAAGTATTTCTTTTCCCAGAAAACAGTGGCTGGAGCTCTGGAAGAAACCACTGGAGAGTGGAACGACCAAATGTGTTAATACACCTTTTAAGGTTCCTAGAGGACACTTGAGTATTGAAAACTCGATGGTCACAGGGATCGTATTCGGCAAACAGGTGATCGGTCTCTTACAGGTAGCCAACAAAGAAAAGGGGTACAACGAGCAGGACAGAAAACTACTGGAAAATATTGCGGCTGTCATTGCCCCGATTCTCGCGGCCCGCCTGGGGCGTAAACGGGCGGAAGACCGTTACCGGACAGTTGTGCAGGACCTCCCCTTGCTCATTTGTCGCTCTACTCTTGACGGCCGGATACTTTTTGTCAACAATACCTATGGAACCTACTTCGGTGTTGACCCTGCAAAGCTGGCAGGTAAAAATTCTTTGCAATTCATCCCGGCAGAAGAGCGACAGCGAGCAAGGAAAAACCTGTCCGAACTAGGTCCGGACAAACCGTTTATGACCCATGATTACCAGGTCGTCCGTGGAGATGGCAAGGTGCGAACCATACGTTGGAATAACCGGTTGGTAGATGAACGAGGTGAGCACATAATACAGGGATGGGGTGAAGATATTACGGATCGTCGTCAAATGGAAAACCAGCTGCTGCAAAGCGAAAAAATGGCAACTATTGCAGGGCTTGCCGCCGGTATCGCCCATGAGGTCAACACCCCGCTTTCCGGAATCCTCCAGTCTGTTCAGCTGATCGAAATGGGGCTGGACCCTTTGCTGAGTAAAAACAGGGCAGCTGCAGCCGAATACGGTGTAGATCTTTCAAAAGTACAGGCATACCTGCAAGGTAAAGAGCTGGATTTCTTCCTTGGCGGTATCAGAGAGTCGGCGACCCATGCAGCCCAAATTATCGCTGATCTGAGTCAGTTCAGCCGGCCACAAGTGAACGAGCCTGTTTTGACCAACCTTCCCGATCTGATCGATCATGCCGTAGAACTTGCCAAAACCGACTATACCCTGAAAAGAAAATACAACATACTCAACATAGAATTTATCCGTGAATACAGCCCGGCTCTGCCGGATGTCGTTTGTGTACCCACGGACATCGAACAGGTGCTCATTAACCTCATAAAAAACAGTTGCCAGGCCATGGCAACCGGGACGTATTCGTCGGGCCCGGTAATTATTCTGCGAGCCGAGCAGCATAATAATATGGCAACAATTGAAGTGGAAGACAACGGCCCGGGTATGGAACTGGATGTAAGTCGCCATGTTTTTGAACCCTTTTTCACCACCAAGGACGTTGGCGAAGGAACAGGGCTTGGTCTTTCCGTTTCCTATTCAATCATCTGTGACAAACATGGCGGCACTCTGGACGTTTTAAGTAGCCCCGACCACGGATCAACATTTAGCCTTAGCCTACCTATTAAAGAAATCGGACATCATGATCAAAGATCGAGCTGATCAAGAGAAAGCAAAGCGGATAAAATAATGCCCAAAAACAGAAAGCAGCCCAAAGTGCTGATTGCAGAAGACGATGCTCTTGTACGCAGATCAACCGCAGATTATTTAACTAATCATGGCTATGAGGTCCTGGAAAGCGAAGATGGGACAGGTGCTTTGCAAAAACTGCGCGACT
>CALZIH010000143.1 GCA_945787305.1 uncultured Desulfobulbaceae bacterium
TCGCTGTTGTTTTTGCTAGCAACTTTTGTGCCCCTGGTTTACGCAGAGCGGGTCTACCTTGATATTTCAGCCTCTGATGTACGAAAAATCGTGGTGGCTATCCCTGCCTTTCAAGACCAGCAATCCGGTATTGCCGACAGGGAACAGGGTAAGGCCATGGCGAAACTCCTTGGTCAAGCCTTGGAATTCCATGGCTTTGTCAAGGTGGTTGACCCCAAAAGCTATGGCTCGAGCAATGAGGTTGATTGGCAAGCGTACGGGGTTGATTTTGTGATCCGTGGACAATTGAGCCGCAATGGGCAGAATCTCACCGTTGAAGGACGGTTACAGGATATTGCCGAAAAGAGAATGCTCACCGGCAGGCGTTATAAAGGGATGGCAGGACAGGAGGATGATATGATCCTGCGCCTTGCCGACGCCCTGGTTGAAGAATTTACCGGCGAACCGGGGATAAGCCGTACCTCCATTGCTTATGTTTCCGATGAGACCGGGGCCAAGGAAGTCTATGTCGGCGACGTGATGAATCGGAGTAGACGACAGATAACCCGACATAAGCATCTCTGTGTTTCTCCCCGTTTTACGCCGGATGGAAATTTTCTTGCATATACCACCTATCACCGTGCCAATCAGGATCTGTATATTACCGATTTACGGCAGAATAAAGTCACCCGTTCGCTTTCCAGGCAAAAAGGCATGAATCTCGCCCCGGCTTTTTCTCCCGATGGTCGGACAATGGTTGCAACGCTGAGTAAAGATGGAAGCCCTGACCTCTGATGGACCGAAAAGGAAAAGTCCTTGAACGACTCACTTCAAGGATGGGTATAAATGTCTCTCCGTCTTTTTCTCCCGATGGCAAATCGCTCGCCTTTGTTTCCGATCGAAGCGGGCAACCGCAACTGTATATTATGAATATGAAGAGCAGAAAGGTTCAGCGTCTAACTTTTGAGGGAAAAGACAACAGCGAGCCTTCCTGGTCACCCAAAGGTGATAAAATAGCGTATACCGGTCGCATTGACGGTCATTACCAGGTCTTTACCATTGCCCCTCAAGGAGGTAGGCCCTATCAGGTGACCAGAGAGTGGGGGGATTACGAGTCACCCTCCTGGTCTCCGGATGGAAAACAGTTGGTACTGTCCAGACGTCGCAACGGTCATTCCGAAATCTGCACAATTTTCCCTAATGGAAAGGGAATGCGCGTCCTTTTTTCGCTACAGGGGAATCAAGCCTATCCGCGCTGGTCAAGTCGACCGCAATAAGGTACTAAGTAAAACACATCGGGTTGTCATTCGATCCTGATAAAAAATTTGGTAATTATACTTTGGTTTAGTTGAAATAAGAGGTGAAGCAATGAAGGGTGTACGAAATGTGTTAGTGGCTGGCTGTTCCCTTATTCTACTCTGTCAGTGCGCGAGCCGGGACGATGTTCGCAAGTTGAATTATCAGGTACGGGCCGTCAATCAGAAGGTGGACGACGTGAAGACCACCACTGTCGATAAGATGCAAAAAAGGCAGGCTAGTTCGGTCAGCAAGATCGATCAGGTGGATAATGAACTTCTCCGCCTCAATGCTCTTCTTGAGGAAAACACCCACCAGGAAAGCCAGTATCGAGAACAGAATAAAGAAAACATGATCAGTTTGCAGGCAGCCATTGAAGAGCGTTTTACCGCCAGCGAGCTAAAGATAAAAGAGTTGGAACAACAGGTGCAGCAATTGAGCGCTGGACTTGACTCCATGCAGCAGGCACGAATCCGTGCCGCTGAACAACGTGCCCGGGAAGCTGCCAAGAAAGCGGAGCAGGCAAAAAAAAGGACGGTTATGGCCGCTTCTTCGACCCGAAGTGGCTTTGTTAAAGTCACTCCTGCCACAAGAAAGGTTCGGGTGGGATCGGCTCCAGTAGTATCAGCCTCCTCTCCAACTCAACCTGCCCCAAAAAGCAATTCAAACTCAGCCCCGCCCAAGCAAGACAAGAAGGCAACTTCAACCGTACAGACTGTTGTCACACCGGATACGGTATCCGGCCCATTTGATATGGCAATGGCCAAGTTTAAAGGCAAAGAGTATAAGGACGCCTACCGTGGATTCGAACAGGTCCTTGCCAATAACCCCAGAGGCGAAAAGGCAGCACAAACCTTATTTTATATGGGTGAATCGTTATATAACCAGGGCGAATTTGACTTGGCGATTCTCGATTACCAGAAGGTGATCTCCAATCATGCCAAGGATTCGCATACACCTGCTGCCCTGTTGAAGCAGGGCATGTCCTTTGAGAAATTAACCGATAATGAGACGGCTAAAATTATCTATAAGAAATTGATCAATGAATATTCCGGTAGCCCCGAAGCAACAACAGCCGGTAAAAAATTAAAAAATCTTTAAGATCCACAGATACATGGCGGATACCCGTTCCCTTCATTGTAAAAGATTACAGCGACGCCCTGTTTATCCTGTGTCATTGTAAATTGTGAAAAGCAATGGCTGGACAAAAAAAGGAACGGCTGGATAGACTGCTTGTTGAACGTGACTTGGCCGTAAATATAACTCAGGCCGCAGCCCTCATCGGTGCCGGCCGAGTTATAATTAATGGCTTTCCCGGTGGTAAAGCCGGCAGCCGATACCAGAGGAATTGTCAGCTTGCAATCAAGGATAAAGAGCCGTATGTCAGTCGTGGTGGAAAAAAACTCGCGGCTGGTCTGTCTGCTTTTGCCGTCAAACCTCGCGGTTTGATTTGTGCAGATATTGGATGCTCCACCGGCGGTTTTACCGATTGTCTTCTTCAGAACGGAGCTTTGCGGGTTTACGCGGTGGATGTGGGCTACGGGGTATTGGATTGGACCCTCAGGCAGGATGAACGGGTTGTCGTTCTGGAGCGAACCAATGCCAGGCATTTGACCAGAAAAGAAATACCGGAAAGTATTGATCTTTGCGTTGTCGATGCCTCGTTTATTTCATTGGAACTGTTGATTGAACCAATGAGTCGGCTGTTTGACGGCGATATTCGTATTGTAGCATTGGTTAAACCGCAGTTTGAGCTTGCCCGGGAAAAAGTGCCCCGCGGCGGCGTGGTCCGAGCACAAAACCTGCAGCAAGAAGCATTGACAAAGGTTGAACAGTTTGGCCTTAGTCTGAATCTGCATTGTCAAGGAGTTATCCCTTCTCCTGTGCAAGGAGCAAAGGGCAATCAGGAATATTTGATGTACTTAACAGGAGCTGCAAGATGACTGGCTCCGGCGATACGAAGGAGAGTAAAATGAGTAATAATGGCTTGAAGCAGAAGGTTAAAATCGGCATGATAACTGCCACAATCGTAGCCTTTTCAACCATGACGGCTTTAGCCGCTGATTTTGTAAGTGTGGTCAAGGATGGGGTGAATCTGCGTTCCGGTCCTGATACCAGTAACCAGGTTTTGTTTCAACTACCTGCAGGTTACCCGCTCAAGGTGCTGGCAAGACAGGGGAAATGGATCAAAGTCAGTGATTTTGAAGGTGATAAGGGCTGGATATTCGACTCTCTTGTCAGTGAATCATCATATGTCATTGTCAAGGTAAAAGAGTGTAATGTTCGTAGTGGTCCCGGAACTAATTTTGATAAAATTGGCAGCCTGGCCAGAGAAGTTATTTTGAAAAAAGTCGAAAGCAAAGGGGAGTGGGTTAAGGTTACGCACCCAAAAATTACAGGGTGGCTGCATAAGAACTTGATCTGGCCCTAAGCAAATGGTCGGAAGCTTTCGGGCGCTCTCGATGTGACCATTGAGAGTGCCTTTTTTCGTTTTGCGTTTTCGATTACCATCAAAGAACAACCTTTATGGTCGGTAGTGGGCGTGTTACTTGCTAAACAGTTCGGTTTGCCTGCGTGTATTGGAGTTCCCCTTCAGCATGTTATCAATAGCCTTGGCAAAATCTATCGGTAACCGTACTACCTTTCCTGCTTTGTTTTGAAAGAGAAGGTGCTGCTGCCGAAGTCCATGCAGAAAGAGATCTCGCGTTATTTCAACGTCTTTTCGGCAATACGATCGTATTTTTTCCATTTCTCCCTGTTGATACCATTGCAGGGCCTGCAGGCCATCCGCCTCTTTCTGCACGCCCAGGGTATGTTCGGCCAGCCGATCCAGGCTTAACCTGTATCCCAATTGATTGGTTATCTGTTCCAGGATATCAAAGGAGGGGAGGGCTGAGAGGGGTTTTTCCGTATATGCCGACAACACCCTGTTATCAAAACGTTTATTGTTAAAACCAACCACGAGTTCCAAGCGGAAAAGATGGTCCAGCAACCGGGGAACCTCATGTTCTTCATAGGCGTGGAATCGATTCTCACGGCCATCGTACACCACGGCCATGGAGATTCCCATCTTGTCTGCCCGATGCCAACCACCGACTTCTTGTGCTGAACGTTTGGTTTCAAGGTCAAATACGCCGTAGCATTCCGGCAATGAAAAAGGCGCGGTTTTTTTCCTGACAGGCAGTGAAGGTACTGTTTTCCTCACCTTATCAGGACCGGATATCGATTGTCTTGGCAAGGAGAGCAGCCTAAGCAACTCAGTGCAGCCTTTTTTATCAATGGGCCTGTTGCCCGATCCGCATTTCGGTGAGTGCACACAGGATGGGCAGCCGATATCGCAGTCACATTCAGATACAATCTTTATCGTCTCCCTAAGGAGCTCTTGTACCTGGGAAAACGCTTTTTTGCACAGGCCGATGCCGCCGGCATATCCATCATAAATAAAGATGGCAGCCTGCTGCGGTTGATCATGCCAGGGGTAGGAAATGCCACCGATATCGTTGCGGTCACAGAGAACCAACAGCGGCATGGTGCCGATCATTGCATGTTCAAGGGCGTGAATGCTGCCCATGAAATGGAGTTGCTTTTGTTCAATTATTTTTTGAATAGCATCGGGGATCACCATCCATAAACCGGTTGTTTCAAGAATTTGTGGAGGGAGGGCCAGCGGTAGGCGGGCAATGACCTGTTGCCTGCCGGTGAGGATTTTATGGTAGCCTGTGATTGTTTCCGTGACCCGTAACCGACCATAAGAGAACGTCGTTCCTCCCCAATCCATAACCTCTTCGGTTGCAATGATTTCCGTGTCCTTGTCAACCATTGGCTTAGTGTAATAAGGAAGTTGAGCTGGTTTGACCAGGATTTCCCGCGCATCAAGATCAAGGGATGTGACCAGCCAGCTTTGTGCCATGTGTAGATAAACCGCACCCTCATGGCACTCTTTACAGGCCCTGTATCCATCGATTTCGCCAAGTATGGTACGATTTTGACTGTTATAGAGGATAAACCTATTGCCTGAACCTCGCAGATTCACTCCACGTTGCGGGTATTTGCGGGCAGAGAACCAGGTGTTGCCGTCAGCTGATTGGAGGAGCTTCCCTTTGCCTGTCAGAGCTTGAAGAAAGGCCCCCGTATCGTTTTCATTTACAAGATCTTCTCCTCTGGTCAGGTGTATTTCTGCAGCCGCGCAGAGCAGGTGTTGTGTGCCGATGTGTTCGTTATCGGGGTTGAGGATAATCGGTTCAACGTCTCGTCCGAAAAAATTGTCCGGATGGCGCATAAAGTGTTGATCAAGGGCGTCCTCATGACCGATCAGGACAACCAGAGATTCCCTACCGGCACGGCCAACACGTCCGGCCCTCTGCCAGGTGGCCATCATCGATCCCGGGTAGCCGACAAGCAGGCAGATGTCCAGCCCGCCGATATCGATGCCCAACTCCAAGGCGGAAGTAGATATAACCCCTAACAGATCGCCTGTGGTCAGTTGTTCTTCAATACGTCGTCGGTCTTCGGGAAGAAATCCGGCTCGGTATGAGGCAATACACCCACTGTGCTCTTTGAGTCGTCGTTCACACCAGATGGTGATCAGCTCGGTCATTTTACGGGACTGGGTGTAGACGATGGTTCTGAGGTTCCTGTGAAGAGCTGCCTCAAGAAGCATGGTCGCAGCCGTTGGTGCCGAATCCAGTGGATTAAGAAGGATGACGTTTCTTTTTGCCCGAGGAGCCCCTGATTCCGATACAACCTGAACAGGCGAGGAAAGAAGTAAGTTGCCGAGTTCTTCAGGGTTACCGATGGTGGCGGAAGAAAGAATAAAAACAGGGTCACTGCCGTATACTTTGCAGATTCGTTTGAGCCTTCGAATAACCCAGGCCATGTGGGAGCCGAAAACGCCGCGGTAGGTGTGCACCTCGTCAAGGATGATATGGGTCAGGTTGGCAAAGAGTGTTCCCCATAAGTGATGATAGGGCAACAGCGACAAATGCAGCATATCCGGGTTTGAGATGAGAATGGCGGGCAGGTGTTCTCTGATTTTTTTACGGAAATAGCTTGTGGTGTCACCGTCATAGATAGCAGCAGGCTGACGCTGGATCTCTAAAAAATGGTCAGGCAGGAGTGCACCTAAGGTTTCAAGGTTTTTGAGCTGATCCTGGGCAAGGGCTTTGAGGGGAAAAAGATACAGTGCCCTTGCTTGAGGGTTACGTAGCAACTCGTTGAAGACCGGGAGATTATAGATAAGGCTTTTGCCGCTGGCGGTCGGGGTTGCAACCAATACGTTTTGTTTTTGCAAAATGCATTCAATCGCTTCCTGCTGATGGCTGTACAGGTTTGTTATCCCAAGTCTTTTGAGTTACGCGATGAGTTCGGCCGGCAAGAGCTGGTCGACTGCTTTACTCCTGCCCTCCAACGATGCATAGACCTTATGGTCAATAACCTGTGCACCGAAACGATCAGATTCCTTTAGGGCAGTGATATACTCAGCTACTGTTCCGTTTCCAGTGGGCATACGGGAAGTGCGGTTATTTTAGGGTTTAATAATTGGTGCATATAAATTAGTATTAAACGTTGTCTGTTTTACTGACAGGGTAGTGTGCCGGTGGTTGTAACCGGTATTTTATATATCAACCTTTAATATCCGGTTTCCATGATAACCGTTGCAACCTTAGGGCCCAAGAAATCACATGCATGGATGGCTGCCACTCGTTATGCAACCGGCGCTGCCATCGATTTGTATCCTCATACCAAAGCTTTGCTTGAAGCCTTTGTTGACGGCAAAGCCAACTTGGTTGTCGTTCCGGTATATAATACCCGCGAAGGTGAGAATAAACAGTATTTCCGTCTTTTTGAGAAAATAAAATCCGGATACTGGATTGATAATATCGTTCTCCCGTCCAACGTATCGCTTGGAGCCCTTGATACCGATGACAAGATAACCGACCTGCGAGTATTAATTGGTAATCAGGCGGTCTTCAAACAGTGTGAAGAATATATCGGCAATGTCTTGGCCGATGTAACGTTGATGAGCGTGCATGACGTTGAGCAGACGATTGCAGCTATAGCACCCCAGGAGCGTTCAGGCTATGGTGTCATTGACGGTGAAGAACTGTTGAAATCATTTGACCTTACGATTCTTGAAAGGGATGTCGCTCCCCATAACCGGACACGTTATGCCGTCCTTGGTCCTGAACTAGCCGTTGCCACCGGCTACGATGCCACCTCCCTTATTACCGAACCCCTTGATGATCGGGTCGGTATGCTGGTCGATATTTTAAGTGAATTTACCCGCCGCGGTATCAATATCCTTGATATGCGTTCTGAAAACGATGTCAAGACGCAGAAACTGCAGGTTTACATAGAAGTTGAAGGGCACATTCATGAGGAATTGATTGAAACGGCTGTAACTCATATCGAAAACCGGGTGATCGGACAACCTGGCGCTCTCCGCCTGCTCGGCAGTTTCCCCAGGGTGGATATGCGAACCAAGCATATCAAGTCCTTTGGCTTCGTCGGTACCGGCGCCATGAGTCAATGGTTCGTTGATTTACTTGAACATGAGGGATACCGCGTCCTTCTCAGCGGTCGTTCCACCTCCCTGCGCCCGGAAGAGATGATTCCCCAGGTGGATGTCCTTGTCATCTGCGTACCGATTTCCGCAACTGCTGACACTGTTCGTAAATACGGGCCTCTCCTTGCAGACGGGAAGGCGCTCATTCTGTTGGCCGGTGAATCGGAAACAACCATTGAGAGAGCGCTTGAAGTGACCTCCTCCGGGGTGGAGGTCATGCTAGTCCATAATCTCTGGGGTCCCCAGGCCGCAACCATGAAAGATAAAAATGCCATCTGAGAAACATGATCTCTTGATGGGGATAGGTCAGAAACTGCCAACCGTCATCTCGGTTGCCCTGGCCATGACGCTGGACATGAATAAGATCACGGCGGAAGATATCGCCAGCCATTGCACCTTGACCTCTCTATATCCAATCCTGGCCATGGCCCGTGTCCATTCGCAGAATCCGCGCACCTATGCTGAGATCATGGCAACCTCCGGAGAGAGCAGGAAAATTGTCAAAGACTTTGCAGACAATTTGCACAAGGTGATAAGTATGGCCGATGAATCGGCCATCGAGAAACTCAGCAACCTGATAGATTTGAATAGCCATCACCTGAGCGAGGAATTCCTTAAGGCCAGAATGAACCAGGCAAAGGCAGTTGATGAGGTTCTTGGGAGAATGGTGTAACCCGCTTGACCATCAGGTGAACCATGCTTACACTTAAGCGCTATGAAAGGAAAATTTAACCCTAAACACTTTCTGCTGGTAATCTTAGCTCTTTGGATCGGGTTGGCCGTTTATCAGGCGATCAACGGCAGCGGATACTCATGAAGTCCGTATCCTGCCGCGCCGGTCAGCGCTGCCCCATGTCCCCTGCCAGAACAGGCAAAGTGACAAGTTTTCATTTTCTTAAATCGTACTGCTTACTCAATTTTTGCACTGTATCTTCATTGCGTTATCATACCAGTGAGGTACGTTCATATATACACCGATATACCGGATTGGAGTCTGAAGAATTATGTTGTCGACTATTTTGAAATATCTTGATGAAAAACGCAGCTGTCCACATTGCAACGAAGAATTATCGCTCTGTCATGCTCCACCTGTTCATGTGGGCGATGGCCTTGGCTGGGGATCTGAATATCTTTTTATATGCCTAAATGATGAATGTTCCTTATTTGTTAACGGATGGGAACATATTGAAGAACAGTATGGACACGTTTCCTCATACCGTTACATGTTGTTGCCTGGTGAAAAAAAAGGTACACCCATGATGGTCGGCAGTGGTGATGCGTTCAAGGGATCCGAGGTAGATACAGAAACGTTAAAATTACAAAATGACAGATACAAAAGAGAAAAAGAAGCCATTTCCCAGTTGGATACATGTGTTGAAGAACAGAATTTGAAGCCCGTCCTTACTTTGATACTTGATGAAGCAGCCGTAAAGGACGAGCGAAAGCGTGCCTGTGAACTGTTAGCTAATATTAATGATCT